>JAAYAM010000306.1 GCA_012719355.1 Acidobacteriota bacterium | reverse complement strand
TCGGTCTCCGGAACCGAAGGTCGCAGGTTCGAACCCTGCCAGGCGTACCACCTGCCTAAAAGCAACACCCAAACCGCGTTTAGTCACCAAGTAATCTGATTAATCCTGATTCGCGCCCTGAGTCTCGGTTCTTGTGGCGCGAGCAGCCACGCGAAGGCTTCGAAGAGCATGAAGCTCGTTTCCTGCTGAAATGTGAGCGGTATGGACACGTCGAAAAGTGGTGTAACGCGACAACCGTACAGTCGCTGCCTGCTGACGTTATCGTTTTCGCCCATCAGCTCGGTATTTGGCAGAAGCTGAAGAACGCGTACGAAGTGCACGTTCCGGCTATTGTCATAGAAGAAGCCCGACAAGAAGCGGCAGGTGAAATCAAGCGGCTGGAAGCTGCTGTGCATGATATCTCCGACACCTTCAAGGACTTTGATCCCAGCTTTCTTGCTGCCCTGCACGATGGCGAAAAGGAAGGGATAGCTATTGTCCGGAACGAAAGCGATTCCGGCATGGTGTTCTGCACGGGAGACATCGCCGCAATCGAATCGGTCGGCATGCTCGGCCTCGCCTCCGCCTGCATGTCCTTCGAGGAAGTCTTACAAAGGGCGCGATTGTCAGTGCCGCGGCTTCCGAACCACCTTACAAAGAAGGCACATGACTGCCATTTCGAAGTAGGCATAGTAAGACGCACGACCGGCGAGTGCTTCCAGAATCCGCCACTCTCGATTTGAAGACTGCTACGCTTTAACATGGCGGTTGCGACCTGCGGACAAATCTAATATCCTATTCAAACAACTCAGCCAGCGCGACCGTACGTACGATTTTGCACGGAACGTATGGCGATCTGCGAGAACGCGCTCGATAGCAGGGGAGAGAGGAACGATATGACAGCGACGTCACGCCGGTTTTATTCCGCCGATGGCGGAAATCGCCAATCACGTGACGATAGGATTTCAGATTCAAATGGGAGTAATCTCCCCAATGCTCCGTGTTAGAATGATCGGCACAATGAAATCATCAACCCTGCCAACGAGATCTCGAGGCCGGGCGCACGCAAAACAGACAACCTTGGCAAAGGAATTCAAATGCACGGAATAGGAATACCCGAACTTATCGTGGTTTTAATGACAATACTGCTTTATGGGATCCCAATAGCTTTCGGCATCTGGGTTATCATCGCGATAAGACGCCTTGCCGACGGGATAAAGAGCATCAGTTCCAGACTTGATCTCATAGAAAAGTTGCTGATGGACAAGAAATCATAAACGGCTGACGCCGACGATAGTTTTCCACAACCGAAGTACACCGCGTCACTACTTAGGGAAAGACACGGGCATGGTTGTTTTGTTTTGGTTGCTTGTCGCTTTACTGGCGTTTATCGTGATGTTCCTGATGTTCCCAATTCCCTTGTGGGCGTGGATAATCATCATTGTTGCGGTGCTGCTGAGTCGCAAGGCAAAATTGTAAACAGGAATCGTATGGAATAGAGTTCCAATAGAGAAGAAGAGCTGTGGTGAGGAAGGGCGACTTGGGAGGTACACCAGAGCTCTGCCATTAATGCGTGCAACTTTTCCATGAGCAATCGCCGAGTTGGGATACGTAATCGAGGAGTTGATGTATTTTTGTTTTGCGACGTCCGGAGCAATCCCATATTCTATCCAGACAACTCAGCCAACACGACCATGTGCCATTTAGCGAGGAAGGTATGGCTCGTCTGGAAGATCTTCAACAGGGGGCCGCGGTAAAGGGCGTATTGCCCGACTGCCTTGTAACGGTAATCAATACGCAGTGGTTTGGCTCTGAGGCTCTGGAGCTGACATACAAAGACCCTGCCGGGAAACTGTCGAACGAGCTCCTATACCGCCACGACGAACCTCGCCTTGAAGTCGTGCAACTCGGGCGACCATGGAGCTTCGACGCTGACGGGCACCTTTTCCGCCTGGTCTCGGAAGCACACCGGATCCGCCTTGCTCATCTGTTCGATCCCGTTCTGGCCGTCCACACATCCCTTGTTGAACCACTGCCACACCAGATAACCGCGGTTTACGAATCCATGCTGCCCCGGCAGCCGCTCAGGTTCCTGCTTGCCGATGATCCCGGTGCCGGCAAGACAATCATGGCAGGTCTGCTGATGAAGGAACTGATCGCCCGGGGCGACCTGCAGCGCTGCCTCGTCGTCTGCCCCGGCAGTCTTGCCGAACAGTGGCAGGATGAACTGTACAGGCGCTTCCATCTGCCGTTCGAGATACTGACCAACGATAAACTCGAATCGGCCCGGACAGGCAACTGGTTCATGGAAACCAACCTTGCCATCGCCCGCCTGGACAAGCTTTCCCGCAACGAAGATCTGCAGCAGAAGCTCAAGGTGCCCGATTGCCGCTGGGATCTCATCGTGTGCGATGAGGCGCACAAAATGTCGGCCTCGATATTCGGCGGCGAGATCAAGTACACGAAGCGTCACAAACTGGGCCAGCTCCTGTCGACATTGACAAGGCATTTCCTCCTGATGACGGCCACGCCCCACAACGGCAAGGAAGAGGATTTCCAGCTCTTTATGTCCCTGCTCGATGGGGACCGCTTCGAAGGCCGATTCCGCGATGGAGTTCACACCACCGATGTTTCCGACCTGATGCGGCGGATGGTGAAGGAAGACCTGGTCAAATTCGACAACACCCCCCTTTTTCCGCAACGTATCGCTCATACGGTTCCATATAAGCTCTCCGACCTCGAAGCTCTCCTGTACAAGGAAGTAACAGCCTACGTGCGGGAGGAGTTCAATCGCGCGGAGGCACTTGAGAACGACAGGCGGGCGGGAACGGTAGGATTCGCCCTTACGATTCTGCAGCGAAGACTTGCATCTTCTCCCGAGGCAATTTATCAGTCATTGTGCAGGCGCCGGGCCCGCCTCGAGAGTCGCTTGCGCGAGCTGGAAGTGTTCCAGCGCGGGATTCAGGTGGGAAATTTCATTTCCGGCTTCACTCCCGCCCTTGACCCGGACGATGTTGAAGACCTCGAGGATGCGCCGGATAACGAAATGCAGGAAGCAGAAGAAGAAATACTTGATCAGTCGACGGCGGCCAGATCCATTACAGAGCTGAAAGGGGAGATAGAGATTCTGAAAGGACTGGAGACTCTGGCCCTGAAGGTCCGGCGCAGCGGTACTGATACAAAATGGCGGCAACTGGCCAGCCTCCTGGGCGAGATCTTCACCACCGCAGCGATCACGAATCGAACAGGCGATATTACATTGCCTTACGGCGCAGGAGAAATTCCCCCTCCGATCCACTCGCCCCGGCAGAAGCTGGTGATTTTTACAGAACATCGCGACACGCTGAACTATCTGAATGACCGCATAGTGACGCTTCTCGGCCGTAAAGAAGCCGTCGTATGTATCCATGGTGGTATGGGCCGCGAAGAACGGCTGAAGGTCCAGGAGTCATTCAGGCACGATCCCGATGTGCAGGTATTGCTTGCCACCGACGCTGCCGGAGAAGGCATCAACTTACAACGTGCTCACCTGATGGTGAACTATGACCTGCCCTGGAATCCAAATCGGATCGAACAACGTTTCGGCCGCATCCACCGTATAGGCCAGACGGAAGTGTGTCATCTGTGGAATCTGGTGGCGGATGAAACCCGTGAAGGAGACGTTTATCACCGGCTGCTGGATAAGCTTGAGCAGGCCCGAGAGGCTCTCGGCGGACAGGTATTTGACGTTCTGGGAAAACTCGAATTCAACGGACGCGCATTGCGCGAACTCCTCATCGAAGCCATCCGCTATGGAGATCAGCCAGAGGTACGAGCCCGCTTGACGCAGGTGGTTGAAAATGCGCTCGATCGGCGAAAACTGCAGGAACTTCTTGAAGACAGAGCACTGGCCCACGATGCCATGGATGCCAGCCGGGTCCGTCAGATCCGTGAAGATATGGAGAGGGCCGAGGCGCGCCGCCTGCAGCCACACTATATCGAATCCTTTTTCCATGAGGGTTTCAGGCGGTTGGGAGGATCCGCGAAACAGCGCGAGCCGCGCCGGTACGAAATCACCCATGTTCCGGCACTCATTCGTAATCGCGATCGCCTGATCGGCATTGGGGAACCGGTTCTTCCCCGATATGAACGCATCGTTTTTGAGAAATCGCTCATCGCGCCGCCGGGCCTTCCATTGGCTGCTTTCGTCTGTCCGGGCCATCCTCTTCTGGGAGCCGTCATCGATCTGACGCTGGAGCGGAATCGTGACCTTCTAAGACGGGGAACAGTCCTTGTTGATGAACGGGATTCCGGAACCGATCCTAGAATACTCTTCTACCTCGAGCACGCCATTCAGGATGCCAGTCTGACGCGCTCTGGCGACCGTCGGGTTATATCCAGGCAGATGCTTTATGTGGAACTCGACGCGTCCGGCCGCACGCGGCACCTGCACTACGCGCCATATCTCGACTACAGACCCTTGAAGGATGATGAACCACAGATTGATACAATCCTCGCGCGCCCTGAATGCGCATGGATTGACCGCACACTCGAGCAGAAGGCCCTGGGCCACGCAGTTGCTCACGTCGTGCCTGAACATTTGAAAGAGATTCGAGAAAGCAGGCTTGAGCTGATTGCAAAGACAGAGGCGTCGGTCAGGGAACGGCTGAGCAAGGAGATCGTCTATTGGGACTACCGTGCCGAGGATTTGAAGCTGCAGGAGCAGGCGGGGAGAGTAAATGCCAGGCTCAATTCCGGCGAAGCACGGAAACGGGCGGATGCACTCCAGGCGAGATTGCACAAGCGGCTGGAGGAACTGAAACTCGAGGCGCAGATATCGCCGTTGCCGCCGGTGGTCCTTGGTGGACTGTTGATTGTCCCGATCGGGTTGATGGCAGCAATGAAGGGTTATACGGCAGACAGGGCAACAACTCCGACTGACACGCAAACCAGTGCAGCGAGAGCGCGGGCTGTTGTCATGGAGGTGGAGCGCAGATTGGGCTTTGAGCCGGTTGATCGCGAGACTGAAAAACTCGGCTATGACATCGAGAGCCGGATACCCGGCACAGGCAAGCTGCGATTCATCGAGGTTAAGGGCAGGGAAACCGGGGCCGATACGATAACGGTTACGCGCAACGAGATCCTGTATTCACTGAACAAGCCGGATGACTTCATACTCGCGATCGTCGAGTTCGACGGCGATAATCACCGGGTGCATTACATACGGCAGCCGTTTAAGCG
>JAAYAM010000042.1 GCA_012719355.1 Acidobacteriota bacterium | reverse complement strand
TGGGGCTGCTATCACTGCTGGCAACGGTTCGTATAGCCCAACAGAAGATTAACTGAACCGCCGGATACGGAACCGTACGTCCGGTGGTGTGGGAGGACGGAGGGCGTGAGCCCTCCTCCTACCCGATAGAGAAGAAATACACATATGATACAGCCTCCGTTATCCGAGATCAGGGAACTAGCCAGGAAGGGATCGATTATACCGGTATCCAAGGACATCCTGGGTGATCTGCTCACGCCGGCGGCGGCCTTTCTGCGGGTAGCGCAGGGGCGCCGGCGGGTCTTTCTCCTCGAGAGTGTCGAGGGAGGAGAGCGGCTGGCCCGCTATTCGTTCGTCGGTTGGGACCCTTTTATTGTGGTGCGGGGGAAAGGGAGTACCGTCTCGGTCGAACAGCAGGGCGAGATCACCAGATATGCAACCGGCGGTTTCGAAAAGCTGCGCGAGATTTCAGCGGGCTTTATTCCGGTGGCACTGCCGGGACTCCCGCCATTTACCGGCGGAGGGGTCGGCTACTTTGCGTACGATCTCGTCAGGCAGTTCGAAAAACTCCCCAATCTGGCCGAGGACGATCTCGAACTCGACGATTACCAGATGATGTACTTCTCCACGGTTCTGGCATTTGATCACCTGCGGCACCGCATCCACATCATCACGAACATCTTCACACATGGCGAAACGGACAACCTGGAGGGGAAGTACCAGGACGCGCTGTTGCGCCTCGAGCAGATCGAGAGACGCCTTACGGTTCCGATTTCGCTCCCCGCTCCCGCTTCCAGGCCGGAGATTCCCGAGCCGGTTTCCAACGTTGACGAGGCGAAGTATTACGAGAACGTCAAGCGGGCCAAGTCGTGGATTGAAGCGGGCGACATCTTCCAGGTGGTGCTGTCTCAGCGCTTTGCGATGGATATCAGCTGCGATCCGTTCGACATCTACCGCGCGCTTCGTTTCATCAACCCGTCGCCGTACATGTTCTTCCTGCGCATCGACAACCTGCATATCGTGGGATCTTCTCCAGAGATGCTGGTGAAGGTACGGGATGGCCGGGTCGAATACGGCCCGATTGCAGGGACACGTCCCAGAGGGCGCACCGACGAAGAGGATCTGCAGCTCGGCAGCGAACTGCTGGCCGATGAGAAAGAACGGGCGGAGCACATCATGCTTGTCGATCTGGGCCGTAATGACCTTGGCCGCGTCTGCAATTACGGGAGCGTGCGTGTCACCGACCTTATGCGCATCGAAAAATACAGCCATGTGATGCATCTCGTCAGCAGCGTGGAAGGAGAACTGCGCAAAGATCACGATTGCTATCACGCGCTGGAAGCGTGCCTCCCCGCGGGGACCGTGTCAGGCGCTCCGAAAGTGAGGGCAATGGAGATCATTGATGCGCTCGAGCCGTGCAGGCGGGGTATCTACGGCGGGGCGGTCGGTTACGTCGATTTCTCCGGCAATCTCGATACCTGCATTGCGCTGCGCACGCTGGTAATCAAGAACAACGTGGCGTACGTGCAGGCTGGAGGCGGTGTCGTGGCCGATTCCGATCCGAAACGTGAGCGCGAAGAATCGATCAACAAGGCGAGCGCCCTGATACGCGCCGTCAGGTTCGCCCATGAAGGGCTGAAGTGATCCATAGATCGGGGCAGGGAATTCGATGATTCTGGTGATAGACAATTACGACTCTTTTACTTTCAATCTGGTCCAGTATCTCGGCGAGATGGGTCAGGAGATGAAGGTCTTCCGCAACGATGCCATTACCGCGGAAATGATCGGGAACCTTGCTCCCCGAAGCATTGTCATCTCTCCCGGTCCCGGACGCCCGGAGAATTCCGGCATCATCATCGATGCAATCAGGGAATTTGCCGGCAAGATCCCGATTCTGGGGGTGTGTCTCGGACACCAGGCGATCGGGGCCGCATTTGGCGGGGACGTCGTCTCTGCTCCCACCATTATGCATGGTAAGACCAGCGACGTAATTCATGACGGCCGCACGATCTACCGGGATCTGCCGAATCCGTTCCGCGCCACCCGCTATCATTCACTGGTGGTGTCGCCCGACACGTTCCCCGATTGCCTGGAGATCTCGGCCCGAACCGCGGATGGAACCATCATGGGATTGCGTCACCGGGAAATGATGGTGGAAGGGGTGCAGTTTCATCCTGAATCCATCCTGACCGACACAGGGATGAAGCTGCTGTCTAATTTCGTAGAACTGAGCTTGGGGTAATCATGCGAGAGTACCAGCTGCCCGATAACTGCCGTGGGACCATTCTCGAGAGAATTGTACAGGCCAAGGTGCTTGAACTGCAGGATCTGTCCCTGCATTCCCTCGAAGCCCGGCTGGAGAACGCGCCTGCCGTGCGTCCCTTCAGAAATGCTATCGAGTCCCGCTTCCCCGCCGTCATCGCGGAAATCAAGAAAGCATCCCCTTCAGCCGGCGTGATCCGCCCGGATTTCGATCCCTCGGGAATTGCCCGCGACTACAGTGAGGCTGGGGCCGCCGCACTATCGGTCATCACTGAAGTGCGCCATTTCCAGGGCGCACTGGAGATCCTGTCCGGTCTGCGCCGTGAGTCTCCGCTTCCTCTCCTGCGCAAGGACTTCATTATCGATCGCCGCCAGGTGCTGGAGGCGCGGCATGCGGGAGCCGATGCGGTGCTGCTGATTGCCGCGCTCCTCGATTTGCAGTCTCTGGAGGGACTCCGATCCGAAGCGGAAAGACTGGGGATGGAAGCGCTGGTCGAAGTCCATAACTCGCAGGAACTTGACAAGGCCGTTGCTGCCGGCGCCACCCTGATCGGCGTCAACAGCCGCGATCTTCGAACGTTTGAAGTTTCACTTGACGTCGCTCTTGAACTCGCACCGGAGATTCCGGCAGGTGCCTTCGCAGTGGCGGAAAGCGGCATCAGGACCCCCGACGACATCCAGCGGCTTTCGGCCGCCGGGTACAGCGGCTTCCTTGTCGGCGAACACCTGATGCGGGCACCATCGCCCGGCGCCGCACTTGCCGCATTGCTTGGAGCCCGGACGTGAAAGTCAAAGTCTGCGGGATCACAAGTTACCATGATGCAGCCATGGCCCTGGATCTGGGAGTCGATGCTCTCGGCTTCAACTTCTTCCCTCCGAGTCCAAGATACATAGCTCCCGAAGAGGTTCGCGCCATCATCAGACGGCTTCCTCCGTTTACCGTAAGTGTGGGGCTGTTCGTGAATTCGGAATACGGCACGGTGGCGGAAGCGGTACGAGTCTCCGGAGTACAGGTCATACAGCTTCACGGCGACGAGAGCCCGGAATACTGTGAAAAGCTTTCCGGCTGGCCGCTGATCAAGGTTCTGAGGATAGGAGAAGCTTTCTCTTCCGGCCTGGTTGACGGTCTGGAGCAATACCCGGTGCGTGCTTTTCTTCTCGATTCCAGAGACGACCTTCTTTTTGGCGGAACCGGGAAGACCTTCGACTGGAGCATTTCACGCCGGATCAGGAGGGTACGTCCGTTGATACTGGCGGGAGGGCTTCGTCCCGGGAATGTCGGCGAGGCGATTCGAGTCGTAGATCCACATGCGGTGGATGTCTGCAGCGGAGTCGAAAGCTCGCCCGGAAGAAAAGATCCCATTCTGTTGCGGGAATTCATGAATGAGGTGAGAAATGCCGTCTAACACTATGACCGGTCCGGATGAAAGCGGCCACTTCGGCCCGTTTGGAGGAAGATTCGTTCCCGAGACCCTGATGGGTCCGCTTCAGGAACTCGAGGAGGCGTACAAGTCCGCCGTCAAAGATCCCGAGTTCAATGCGCAGCTCGACGCTCTGCTGAAGAACTATGCCGGGAGGCCTACGCCGCTGACCCGGGCGGACCGGCTGGCCGCCCATATCGGCAAGGGGCGTATATACCTCAAACGGGAGGACCTGACCCACACGGGAGCTCACAAGATCAACAACGCGATCGGCCAGATACTCCTGGCCAGGCGTATGGGGAAGACCCGGATAATCGCCGAGACCGGCGCCGGGCAGCATGGCGTTGCCACTGCGACGGTCGCGGCGCTGTTCGGTATGGAATGCGTGATCTACATGGGAACAGAGGACATGCGCAGGCAGGCTCTGAACGTCTTCCGGATGCGCCTGTTGGGAGCCGAAGTCAGGGGAGTCGATGCCGGCAGCTGCACTCTCAAGGATGCCATCAATGAAGCGATGCGCGACTGGGTGACCAATGTATCCAGCACCCACTACCTGCTCGGCTCGGTCCTGGGCGCACATCCCTACCCCTGCTTGGTGCGTGATTTCCAGAAGGTCATCGGAAGGGAAGCCCGGGCGCAGGTTATGCAGGCCGAGGGGCGGCTCCCCGACCTCCTGATCGCATGCGTGGGAGGGGGGAGCAACGCTATCGGGCTGTTCTATGAATTCCTGAACGAGCCGAACATCAGGATGATCGGAGTGGAAGGCGGAGGGAGAGGTATGTCGCTGGGCGACCATGCAGCCAGGTTCAGCGGAGGAAGAAAAGGGATTCTGCAGGGGACCCTGAGCTACGTGCTGCAGGATGAGCATGGGCAGATTGCCGGGACCCACTCGATTTCCGCGGGACTGGACTATCCGGCAGTTGGTCCCGAACACTCGCTGCTGCACGACAGCGGCCGCGTAAGATACACCTCGATCCAGGATGATCTCGCGCTCGACGCTTTTCAGACTCTCAGCCGCAAAGAAGGAATCATCCCGGCACTGGAAAGCGCGCATGCGATTGCAGAGCTGATACGGATTGCGCCGGAACTGGACAACGATTCAATTGTTATCGTCAATCTCTCGGGACGAGGGGATAAGGACGTGAACCAGATAGCCGAGTTGCTGCAGAACAGGAGTTGATATGAGCCGCATAGGAAAAAGACTCAGTGAACTGAAGGCGTCGGGAGGGAAGGCGTTCATCCCATTCATCGTGGCAGGCGATCCCGATCTCGAGACGACTGTAAGGCTTGTGCCGGAACTGGAGAGGGCCGGCTCGGATGTCGTCGAACTCGGAATCCCGTTTTCCGATCCGGTCGCGGACGGGCCGACGATCCAGCGTGCAGGCGCCCGAGCCCTGCGCCACCACTACGGATTTTCCGATTACCTGCAGGCCGTCAGGCAGATACGAAACGAGAGCCAGGTTCCTTTGCTTCTCTTCAGCTACTACAACCCGATCTTCCAATACGGGCTGGAATCGCTGGCGGCTGAGGCGCAAAGCGCCGGGGTCGACGGAATCCTTGTAACGGACATAACGCCGGAAGAAGCAGACCCGTACCGAGCGTGCCTGGCGGCGCATGATCTCGATTCTATCTTCCTTGTCGCCCCTACCAGCAGCGACCGGCGGATAGCGAAAATCGCGGCGTGTTCCACCGGCTTGGTCTATGTCGTCTCGAGGACCGGGGTGACTGGAGCGCAGCAGGAGCTCTCCGCGGAGGTACAGCCGACGGTGGAACGGGTGCGGCACCACACGCAGCTTCCCGTGGTGGTAGGATTCGGCATCTCCCGGCCGGAACAGGTTCGTGCCGTATGGGCGATCTCCGACGGGGCCGTGGTCGGCAGCGCCATCGTCGCGGAAATGGAAAAACTCGCGACTCCAGGAGAGATCCCCGCGCACGTCGGCGGCTTCTGCCGCTATCTTCTCTCGTAGCATAAAACGGACATTCCCGCACGAAAGTGCCGGGTTGTTTTCCGCTGGTGCCGGAGTGCGCTAAATTCCGCCGCATCAGCTGTCAGCGACTAAACAGGTAAAAGTTCCCCGCCGGTGATGTACCGCTGCTCTCCCCGCAAGCGGCTCTGTTTGGCAATCAAATCATTGATTCTAAAGAGAAATGTGGAGTGTGGCCCGCGGTTTGCCTCTAAAGCCCAACGCTTTCGCGGCCTCCGGGCCGCTGTGTGACAGACTTGAAAAGGAGAAAGAATGAGAAGATCACTTATGACACTGATTCTGCTGCTGGCAGGCAGTCTGGCATTAACTGCCGCGCAGTCAGGTCAACAGAGCATTCCACAACAACAGGAGCGGGAGATAACGCTTACCGGCTGCCTGCGGGCGGGTAGCACTCCCAATTCCTTCATGCTCGACAATGCGACACCGAGTGAGATGAGCCGGCAGAGTGAGTATCACTCTGAAGGGCAGTCTTCATCGCCGGCCGAACTGGCCCGCACCGAGACCGATTACATGCTGATCCCGGAAGGAAGAGTGGATCTGCAGAGCCATGTCGGCAAGAAAGTCGAGATCACAGGTGAAATGATCGGATCGGGCGCCGAAACGGCGACCACTCAGCCTGAAGGGGGCAGCTCTCAGCCTCAGGTGATGGTCCGTTCGATACGGGAAGTCGCCCAGTCGTGCGATTAATCTGAATCAGTTACTGCGTTGATGGCCCCGTGGACCCGACCCCCGGTCCAGGGGCCATCACGCGTCTGTCCTCATATCTTCACGATTTGCTCCCGTTACCCGAAAATCCGCTGTAGAATGTGAACGCGGCTTCAGCGCCGATGATTATTGTGTTCGCAGACCGGGAGATCCTGATTTGTTCCTGATTGATTTCGAACCTGTAGGGCGCCGGGGCCAATGCCGTGGCGAACAAAGCCTGCTCGCCTGCGCCCGTGATTTGAATGTGGATATCGTAAGCATTTGTGGCGAGTCTGGTAAATGCCGCCGCTGCAAGGTGCAGATCATTTCGGGTGAGGTCTCTTCCCCGACCGCCGAAGAAAAGAAGGCGTTTAGCGAAAAGGAACTGCAACAGAATTACCGGCTCGCCTGCAGGACCTTTCCCCGCGGTAATGTTAAAGTTCATATCCCGCCTGAGTCCCTGACCGCTCCTCAGCGCACCCAGGTGGAGGGTCTCGCGCTTGAAGTAAACCCGGAACCGCCGGTTGCAGCTCTGGCCGTCCGCATGGAGGCTCCAACACTCGATTCGCCCGAGCCGGACGACAGGAACCTGTGGACCGCTCTCGAACAGCAGCACGGCATTCAGTCCGGCAGCATCGACATGATGGTTATGAGGACGGTTTCCCGGAGCCTGCGTGACGCCGGCTGGCATGTCAGTGCGGCGGTGCGGGAAACCGAGATTGTGGCGCTTGGGAAACATTCGACCCGCTGGATCGGGCTTGCCACCGACATCGGGACAACCAAGATAGCTGTCTATCTGGTGGATCTGGAAACCGGGAAGACGATTGCCTCAAAGGGGCTGATGAATCCCCAGATTGCGTACGGCGAGGATGTTGTCTCGCGGATAACGGCGGCAGGGAAATCAGCCGAGAACGCGGCCAAGCTCCAGACCCTGCTGGTGGATGGGCTGAATCAGGCGATTACCGAGCTGTGCAGGCAGATAGATGCCGACAGGACAAGCATCGTTGAAGCGGTTGTGGTAGGGAATACCGCGATACACCACCTGTTCCTGCGGCTGCCGGTGAAGCAACTCGGTCTCTCGCCCTACGTGCCTGCGGTCCGGTCTGCCGTCGACGTTAAGGCACGCGACATAGGTCTTGCCATCGCACCCGGGGCGTACGTCCATCTGCTTCCGAATATCGCGGGATACGTGGGAGCGGATCACGTCGCCATGCTGCTGGCTGCGGACATCGTCGAGGCTCCCGGCGTGACGCTCGCCATTGATATCGGGACCAACACCGAGATATGCCTGAACAACAACGGGAAGATGACCAGCGTTTCCTGTGCCTCGGGCCCGGCGTTCGAAGGGGCTCACATAAAATACGGAATGCGTGCCGCACCTGGAGCGATTGAGCACTTCCGCCTGACCGGGGTTGAAAGAGACATCCAGACCATCGGGGGAGAGCCGGCTGTGGGGATCTGCGGATCAGGATTGCTGGATATCGTCGCTCAACTTCGAACAAACGGGGTGTTGGACGCGCGTGGACGCATGGCGGAGCATCATCCCCTGGTCCGCGAGCGCGACGGCGGCAGAGAATTCGTGGTTGTCGAACGCCCGGGGAAAGACGATATAACGGTGTCGCAGAAAGACGTGCGGGAACTCCAGCTTGCCAAGGCCGCCATACGGCTTGGGATATGGGCGCTGGTCGAATCTGAAGGGTTGACTGAAGAGCAGATTGACAGCGTCATAGTTGCGGGGGCATTCGGCACGTATATCGACATCGAGAGCGCGATGGCGATCGGCATGCTGCCCCCGCTTCCAACCGAACGCTTCAGCCAGGTAGGGAACGCAGCGGGGACGGGGGCGCGCCTCGCCCTCATCTCCCGTAGCCGGCGTATGGTGGCGCACCAGATAGCGTCGCTAGACGGCTACATGGAACTTGCCTGCATCCCTGACTTCAACCGCAGGTTTGCTGAAGCGAGCAGCATGTCGTGGCAGATGAGCATCCAGAGCGCGAGAGTCTGACCGTGCCTGGCGAGCCTACTGGCCTCCAGAGAGCGAACCGAGAAAATCTGCATTGGTCCGCGATTTACCGAGCTTTTCGAGCAGCAGTTCCATGCTTTCAGTGATCGAAAGGGGCGTCAGGACTTTCCGGAGAATCCAAATCCTGTTCAGGTCGGACTGGGGAAGGAGAAGCTCCTCTTTCCTGGTCCCTGACTTGTTAATGTCGATGGCGGGGAACACTCGCCTGTCGACCAGTTTCCGGTCAAGGTGAAGTTCCATATTCCCGGTGCCCTTGAACTCTTCGAAGATCACGTCGTCCATGCGGCTGCCGGTATCGATCAGGGCGGTCGCGATGATCGTCAGACTCCCTCCTTCTTCGACGTTTCTTGCCGCACCGAAAAAGCGTTTCGGCCGCTGCAGTGCGTTGCTGTCCACGCCTCCGGAAAGCACCTTGCCGCTTGGCGGAACGATCGTGTTATAGGCCCGTGCCAGCCTTGTAATGCTGTCGAGGAGAATGACCACGTCGCGCTTGTGCTCGACAAAGCGTTTTGATTTCTCCAGAACCATTTCGGCCACCTGGACGTGGCGCGACGCCGGCTCGTCAAACGTGGAGCTGATGACCTCGCCCTTGACCGAGCGCTGCATGTCGGTGACTTCCTCGGGCCGTTCGTCAATCAGGAGCACGATCAGGTAGACTTCAGGATGGTTCTGCGAGATCGAATTCGCTATCGATTGCAGCAGCATCGTCTTGCCTGTTCTCGGAGGAGAAACGATCAGTCCGCGCTGTCCCTTGCCGATCGGCGCGAGCATGTCCATCACCCTGCCTGAGAGGTTGTCCGGCGCGGTTTCCAGCTTCAACTGCTCGTGCGGATACAGCGGCGTCAGGTTGTCGAAAAAGATCTTGTCCTTGGCCGATTCCGGATGTTCGAAGTTTACCGCTTCGACTTTGATCAGGGCGAAGTAACGTTCGCCGTCCTTGGGCGGACGTATCTGCCCGGAAACAGTGTCCCCGGTTCTCAGGTCGAATTTTCTGATCTGTGACGGTGAGACGTAGATGTCGTCCGGTCCGGGAAGATAGTTGTAATCAGGAGCCCGCAGGAATCCGAATCCTTCGGGGAGGCATTCCAGCACTCCCTCGGAGAAAATCAGTCCTGACTGTTCAGTCTGGGCTTTCAGGATCTGGAATATCAGTTCCTGCTTCCGTAACCCGGTATAGCCGGGGACGTTCAGATCTTTCGCGATCGTCGTCAGGGACGAGATATTCATCTCCTTGAGTTCAAGTATGTTCAGATGGTTGTTTTCACGGCCGTTCGCATTGCGACGTTGCGTCGTTTCAGGCATGAGTGGCCTCCCTCCAGGGGAGAAGACGGTAGGTTGTTGGTCATTTAGCGATATCTCTTTGAAGGATCAACTGCGGTTGCCTGGAGTACCCGTTGCCAGATTTCCCTGCAGCCGGTTCCAGTTTTCGCCGAAGACATCAGCACCGGTTGACCCTCAAATGACATCGAAAGTACGCGCTGTTGCGCACTTTTCTGGTTATTAGACAGTTTATCAGACTTGGCTCCTACCAGCATGCGCGGCAGTTTGAGCTGGTCGAGCCATTCCGACAGCTGGATATCCGATTCAGCAGGCGCCATTCGTGCATCGACGAGCTGGATGACCAGCACCACGGTAGAACGCTCAAGGAAGTACCGTTCAATGAGCGCCTTCCATTGCCGAATTGTTGATTTGCCTGTCTTCGCATATCCAAAACCCGGTAAATCAACGAAAAAGAATGATCTGTCAATCCTGTAGAAGTTGATCGTCTGGGTCTTGCCCGGAGTCGCGCTGGTCCGGGCAAGCGTATTCTTTCCGGCTAGCCGATTGATCAGGCTGGATTTACCAACATTGGAGCGGCCGGCGAAAACAACTTCGGGGATTCCCTCGCGAGGGAAATCTCGTTCCGAGACGGCACTGATGACGAATTCGGCCTGGACCACCGGGAACAATGAAGGTGAATTTCAGTGAGCGACGTTCTCGTTGGGACGAGCCCCCTCGATGGCGGGCACCTGCGAAACCTGTCTCGGGACAGGCTGCTTTTCCAGAGCGACCTGAAGGACTTCGTCCATCGTTTCCACAAAAGTGACACTCAAAACTTCCAGAATATCCGGCGGGAGATCCTGGAGATCCTTTTCGTTCTCCTTGGGGAGAATCACGTTCTTGATTCCGGCACGATGTGCGGCCAGCAGCTTTTCCTTTACTCCGCCGATCGGGAGCACCTTGCCGCGCAGGGTGATTTCGCCCGTCATCGCCACATCTTTGCGGACGGGTATCTTGGTGAGCGCCGACACTATTGTCGTTGCCATCGTGATTCCGGCAGAGGGGCCGTCTTTTGGAATGGCGCCTTCCGGAATGTGGATATGGAGGTCCATCTTCCGATGGAATTCGCGGCCGATGCCGTAGTCGGCTGCCCGGCTCCGGACAAAAGACATGGCTGCCCGGGCCGATTCCTGCATAACCTCTCCCAGTTTCCCGGTCAAAGTCAGCTGCCCCTTGCCGTCCATGAATGTGGCTTCGGTCTGGAGCACCTCTCCACCCACTTCAGTCCATGCCAATCCGGTTGTAAGACCTACCTGGTTGTTCTCGCTGATCCCCTGCGTCCTGAACTTGGGACGGCCCAGAAGTTTTTCAACCTCTTCCGGCGTGATCGTGCTGCTCTTCACCTCATCCGTGACGATCCTCTTTGCCGTCTTTCTGCACACGTTGGCGATTTCGCGTTCGAGGTTACGCACGCCCGATTCGCGGGTGTACTTGCGGATGATTTCAAGCAGCGCATCATCCTGGAACTGGATCTGCTCCGGGCTCAGCCCGTTTGCTTCGACCTGCTTGCGAACCAGGAAGCGCTTCGCTATCTCGAGCTTCTCGTTTTCGGTATACCCGGTCAGCTGTATCACTTCCATTCTGTCCTGCAGCGGACGGGGTATGGTGTACAGCACGTTTGCCGTAGCTATGAACATTACCATCGAAAGATCGAACTCGGTATCGAGGTAATGATCCACGAACATGTGATTCTGTTCCGGATCGAGGACCTCGAGGAGAGCCGCGGACGGGTCGCCTCGGAAATCCGTGCTCATCTTGTCCACCTCGTCCAGCATGAAGACGGGATTGCGCGTTCCTGCCTTCTTCATGTACTGGACAATCTGGCCGGGAAGAGCTCCTATGTAAGTGCGCCGATGCCCTCGGATTTCCGCTTCATCACGTACGCCGCCCAGCGACAGGCGGACAAACTTCCTGCCGGTCGCGCGCGCGATCGATTTACCCAAAGAAGTCTTTCCCACTCCCGGAGGTCCGACGAAGCAGAGGATGGTCCCCTGCGGTTTCTTCACCAGGCTGCGGACTGCCAGGAATTCGAGGATACGGTCCTTGATCTTCTCAAGACCATAGTGGTCTTCTTCAAGCACCTGCTTGGACCAGTTGATGTCGCGGATTTCCTTGGATTTCTTGTTCCACGGCACCGCCAGGAGCCAGTCGAGATAGGTCCGTGACACGGTTGATTCGGCAGACATGGGAGGCATCATCTCGAGGCGCTGAATCTCCTTCATCGCCTTCTCGTATGCATCCTTCGGCATCTTCGCCGCTTCCACCTGCCTCTTGAGCTCGTCCAGCTCGCTCTTTTCGTCCTTTCGACCCAGTTCCTTCTGGATCGCCTTCATCTTTTCGTTGAGGTAGTACTCTTTCTGAGCCCGCTCCATCTGGCGCTTCACGCGACCCTGGATGTTCCGGTCTACCTTGATCTTCTCCATCTCGACTTCGATGATCTCGTTGATCTTCTCAATTCGTTCGGCAAGGTCGACCATCTCGAGCAGCTGCTGCTTTTCCTCGATCCCGATAGGGAGGTTGGCGCAGATGTTGTCCGCCAGTTTCGACGGCTCGAGCGTCTTCATCGCGTTCAGGATTGCGTCGTAGTTGACGTGATGGCTCAGCTTGGAAAACTGTTCGAAAACGGTCTGCAGCCGCTTGATCAGAAGGTTGGTGCGTGCGCTCGAGGTCGAAGTCTCTTCAAGCAGTTCGACATCGGCGACGAAAAATCCCGGATCGTTGGAGTACCGGAGAGCCCGGACCCGTTGCACGCCTTCGACGAGCACCTTGATGTTTCCGTCAGAGAGCTTGACGCTCTGGACGATAGCCGCTACGGTCCCGACAGCATAGATATCAGAAGCCTTCGGCTCATCAACGGAAGCGTCCATTTGAGTCGCCAGAAAGATCCGCTTGGATCCCTCCAGGGCGAACTCCAGGGCTCTCACTGAAGTGGGCCGCCCGATCACAAAAGGGATCATCATGTGGGGAAAAACCACCACATCCCGGATCGGGATCATTGGGAGACGTTCTGTTTTCTTGGGGGATAGTTCGTTTGTCATGCTTAAGTTAACCGGCCTTTTCCAATAACGCGAAGGCGATACTTCTGTTTTCCACCATCTCACGCGTTATCATGAATTCTTTTACCTTCTTCTGTGAAGGCAACTGGTACATAACGTCCAGCATAAGATCTTCAAGTATGATTTTCAACCCGCGGGCCCCCATCTTGCGGTCCAGAGCGAGATCGGCGACCGCCCCTACTGCATCATCGGTGAACTTAAGTTTGACGTTTTCGAATTCAAAAAGTTTCTGATATTGCCGTACCAGGGCATTCTTGGGCTTCGTGAGGATCTCGACCAGCGCATCGTGGTCGAGTTCCGACAGGGAACCGATCACCGGCAGCCTGCCCACGAATTCGGGAATCAGCCCGAACTTGATAAGATCACGCGGCTCGCACGTTTCCAGTATGTTCGCCGTCTGGTCTTTCTTCTGGCTCTTCAGGACCTTTGCCGCCTTGTCTCCGATTAAAAACCCCATGCTCTTTTTTCCGATCCGTCGTTCGATGATCTTGTCGAGTCCGACAAAGGCGCCGCCGCAGATGAAAAGAATATTGGTCGTATCAATCTGGATGAATTCCTGGTGAGGATGCTTACGGCCGCCCTGAGGGGGAACATTTGCAACCGTCCCTTCGAGAATCTTCAGCAGCGCCTGCTGTACTCCTTCGCCCGAGACGTCCCGCGTGATCGACGGGTTTTCGTCTTTTCTCGCGATTTTGTCGATTTCATCTATGTAAACGATGCCCTGCTGGCATTTCTCCTTGTCGCCACCTGCATTCTGCAGCAGCTTCAAGATGATGTTCTCGACATCTTCGCCGACGTACCCGGCTTCTGTGAGAGTCGTGGCGTCCACGATCGCAAAAGGCACCGAGAGCATCCTGGCCAGAGTCTGGGCCAGAAGTGTCTTCCCCGTGCCGGTGGGACCTATGAGCAGCACATTGCTCTTCTGCAGCTCAAGGTCGCCTCTCTTCTTCGAAATCTCCAGGCGCTTGTAATGATTGTAGACGGCGACGGCCAGCTTCTTCTTTGTCGTCTCCTGTCCGATCACATAAAGGTCAAGGAATTCCTTGATTTCCTGCGGCTTGGGCAACTTCTCGCCGATCGGCGAAGTGACGACGTCGTCTGCGATTATTTCGTTGCAGACATCGACGCACTCGTCGCATATGTAGACCGTCGGTCCGGCAATGAGCTTCTTGACGTCGTTCTGGCTCTTGGAGCAGAACGAGCATCTTAAGACATCATCTCTCTCGTCATCTTTTCTCAAAGGAGTCCTCCAGGGTAACTTGATTAACTACCCTACTCTTTTCTCAAGATAACCTGATCCACAATCCCGTACTCTCTGGCTTGGCTGGCGGTCATGATGTAATCCCGCTCGACGTCTTTCTCGATGCGCTCGAGATTCTGTCCCGTATGTTTGGCCAGGATCTCATTCATCGCTTCGCGAAGTCTGAGGATCTCACGCGCATGAATGTCGATGTCCGTAGCCTGACCGGCCAACCCACTCATAGATGGCTGATGGATCAAAATTCTGGAGTTTGGTAAGGCAAAACGCTTCCCCGGAGTGCCTGCTGCCAATAATAACGCTCCCATACTGGCCGCCTGCCCGATGCAGATAGTAGACACGTCAGGCCGTATATACTGCATGGTGTCGTAGATGGCCATGCCTGCCGAAATGGAACCGCCGGGGGAGTTTATGTAAAGGTGTATGTCCTTATCCGGATCCTCGGCTTCAAGAAACAGGAGCTGAGCGGTGACAACGTTTGCCACGTTGTCGTCAATCGGAGTTCCAAGAAATATGATACTGTCCTTGAGGAGACGGGAGTAAATGTCATACGCCCGCTCACCTCTATTGGTCTGTTCGACCACCATGGGTATTAGTGCCAATGCTTGTCACCCCACGCTTATATTAGCATTGCGATAGATGAAATCAAGCGCCTTGTTCTGGCGCAAGTGCCTCTCAAGACTCTGAATCCGTCCCTCTTTTTCGAGCTGGGCGCGCAGCACGGCAGCCGATTTCCCGGTGTCAGCAGACATCTTCTCCAGCTCTGAGTCCACTTCTTCAGAAGTCACCTCGATCCCTTCCTGGCGGGCTATCGCATCCAGGAAGATGTGCCTGCGCACGGCTTGCTCTGCACGAGGACGTTCCTCTTCAAAAACCTTCTTCCAGTCAATCGCAGCTTGATTGATGTCAATCCCTCGAATCGCCAGGTCGGTCGCTATCCTGTACGTGCGCGACTCCAATTCATCCTGCACCATGCAGTCCGGGATGTCGACAGGCTGCTGTTCAACTATCGTGTCCAACAGCATCTCCCTCGCCTTCTTTTCGGCAGTGACCTCCTCCTGCCTTACCAATTCGTCTCGGATGTGGCGGGTGAATGTCTGCACGTCCTCGTAGCCCAGGTCTTTGCTGAACTCGTCGTTCAGCTCGGGCACTTCCTTCTTCTTGATATCCGTTACCGTGACATCGTACGAGACTTTCTTGCCGGCAAAGCGCTCCGGGATATGATCTTCCGGGTACGCTACCTCGAAAGTTCTGGATTCCCCGGCTTTAGCTCCCCGCAGATGCTCCGCAAAGGCGGTGTCGGTCCGTGGATGCCCCATCTCGAAGCTCACCCCTTCGTCCCGTATCGGGTTGTCGTCTTCTCCGATTCTGTATTCGACCGTCAGCGTCAGAATCAGTCCATCCTGCGCTTCCGCTCCTTCGGCCGGAACATACTGCGCATGCTGCTCACGGATCATTTCGAGTGACCGGTTGACGTCTTCATCACCGATCTCCTTCCTGGGAACCGTGACCTTGAGACCCTTGTACTCCTTCACCTCTACCGGCGGCATGATCTCAAACGCAACGGTGAACTTGAGCGGACTGCCCGGCTCGTGCTCCATATCCTTCACGACCGGTTCGGCCAGAGGCTGCAGCTTATGCTCCTCGACCGCATCGCGCCAGCAGCGTTCAATGATCTTCTGGGTCGCATCCTTCCACAGTTCGCTGCCGTAACGCTGACGGATGATGCTCAGCGGCGCCTTCCCCGGCCGGAAACCGGGTACCTTGGCGTTCCGGGCATACTCGCGCGCCAGATTCGAGACTTCCTGGTCCACTTCGCTGGCCGGGATTTCGACCGCGAGGTTTCTCTTGCAGCTATTTACCTCAACTATTTCTACTGTCAACTTGGTACCTGCCTGTGTGAGAAATTTTGATTTCCTGAATAATCATTACAAACAGCACAACCGGACTGCAAGTGGTCGCGCACGACCGTGATGCGAAAGGGGGGAGTTGAACCCCCACCCCTTGCGGGACTGGATCCTAAGTCCAGCGCGTCTGCCAATTCCGCCACTTTCGCAGTTGTCGACCTGAACGTCGTATCCCGGATATATTATGAAAACTGCAGCCGGAGAGGCAAAGGCCAGGGCGAGCCTACAATCAAACTGGGAATTTAGCAAAGCAGCTTCACTCTGTCAATGGCACGTGGCGGTCGCACTCTCCCGGGTGGTACTATGTAAGTTCACGATGTTCATCTGTGTCATGGATCCGAACAGGAGGTCTGATGAAGCTTGGCGTTATAGACTATATCGATTGCGCTCATTTCCTGCCGGGGCACGACAAGTGCGGTTCTCTGCATGGCCATACCTATAAGATCGAGGTAATCATCGAAGGCGAAAAGCGTTCCGGCATGATCATCGATTTCGGCGAACTGAAAAGGTCCATCAAGGAAGCCCTCAGCTTCTTCGACCACAAGACCCTCAACGATATCCTCGATTATCCTTCGGTTGAAAACATCTGCGAGTCTATCAAGGCTAAGCTGAGTGAACACATCAAGTTCCCGTTCACCCTCCGGGTCTGGGAAGGTCATGGGAAGTGGGTGGAAATGTAGCCGTTACTTCGCTTCAGCCAGAGCCGGGTAGATCACAGGATTGAACAGGTGTTTTGCCAGCCGGAGATCCGTCTTGAGCAGGTCCGACACGAATTCCTGGGCTTTTCCCGGCTGCGCCTCGACTGACCAGCCATATTCAAGGTCCAGCGCTTCGGCCAGCTCCCTCATCGCCGTCATTGACGGCTCTCCCCTGCGCCGCGGTTGTGACGGAACTACGGCCATGTAACGCAGGAACTGACTGTACGCTTCACGAAAACCCAATCCGATCGTGCTCATTCTCCATGTCTTCATGTACCTGAATGCCACCTGATTGCGCTTGGCCGGGATGAAGTCGACTATAACCGATACCCGGTTTCCCGAAGCTGGAGCAACTTGCCCGAACACCGACCATTTGGCCGACACCCAGGTTGCAATCGTCGCCGCAGACTCCTCATCCAGAATACGTGACGCTCCGGCCGTTTCGATTGTTGCCGGCATTGTCTCGTAAAGCGGCAGGATCTCGAGTTCTTTCCAATGTTCAGCCGCTTTCATCATCAGGATGGGGGCCGCCATCGCTGTCCACTGAAGCTCCTTGTTCCCTTCCGGAACGCTGAAGGGGAGCAGCGCGAGCTGGAATTGCTGTGCGACCGCCGGCTGGGCCGGTTTGCTGTTCCTGAACAGACATCCCGACTGTGTGGTCAGGAACAACGCCGCCATTATAGACAGTACGATGCTGTATGATGCCGTTGCTGCAGATTTTGACATTGATCTACTCCAAGCCTGCTGAGCTGTTTGAAAATAAAACACTATCCTTATCATATCTCCCCATCTCGCGCAATCTGATGTCGTGCCAGGTGAATGAAATAAACCGGCGGCTTGCGAAACATCCCGGACGGAGGGATTTCGTCATGCCTGATTCTACTGCCGGCGATGAGACCGGGGCTGCGCTTTTGGTCACGCTCGTCGCACTTTCGCTCCTGACCATCCTCGGGCTCTACACGGCCCTTAACGCGACCACGGGAATCCTTATCGGCAGCAATTTCGAGTCGCAGATTCAGGCGACGTACGCGGCGCTGGCGGGGCTCGATCACGCCGCCGCTCTGCTGCGGGGCGTCGATCCCGACGACGTTCTCAGGGGACCGGATGGAACCTTCAACCCCGACAGTTCCTATCTTTCACAGGCAAGGAGCTTTGAATTCCGCAACCCTCTCTCGCTCGAGGCGGCCCTCTCGCTCGACATCAGTGCTCCGGCGCCCGTTTCGGCGCCCGATGACGGCGTCATCAGTACCGGTCGTTTCGGTGGCAGCCACGGAACACCGCTCATCCCGTCGGGCGGAATCGGGCTGATGGCTCCCGATCCTGCCGGCACTGGAATAGCTCTCGTGTCGCGCTATTTTGTGAAGGTGACGGACAACAACGGCGATCCCTCTGAACTCGCCGCGGATCCCTCCGACTCCCCTTTTGTGGATGGTGACGGAATCGTGATCGTACGCTCCATGGGCCTCGCAAGAACGGCGGCCGTAACGATGGGAGGAGTCCGACGTCTCAACGCCGTTGCGATCTTTGAAAGCCGGAACAAGAGGATGACCGGCTTCGATGCAGGACCCGCACTTGTGATTGCGGGAACGCAGATCAACGCCTCCCTTGTCGGCGAGTATGAAATCGCCGGAGGCCTTTCGCCGGGTATCGGTACGATCGATACGGACCCGTTCGACTCTCTTCATCCGGCCCAGGATATCAGGGCGGCCTCCGGGCCGCCGGGGAGAATCACGGGGGGAGAATTGCCCGAACCTTCAGTGGAAGACATAACGGCCCGGATCGGTTCCGATCAAAACCGGCGGCTGCTGCTCGATCCCGCTTTCCTTTGGGATTTCATTCACAGGAAGGCGCCGCGCTTTGCCGACGTCCGCCTTGACGGCGATCAGCACTGGTTATCCGGAAGCCCGGTTTTTCTTGGAGCCTATGATGCGGCAAGGGAGTGGAACGCTCCCGGACAGGACCCGAAGGTGACAATCGTGTACGGTAACCTTGATGCCCCAGGAGGACTGTCCGGCGGAGGAATCCTTATAGTTACGGGAGATTTTTCATGCTCCGGCCCGTGCAGCTACACGGGCCTCGTTATCGTGATGGGATCGGGGAATTTCCGGATGACCGGCACCGGGCAGGGAATAGAAGGCACTGTGCTGCTGGCGAATCTTGTCGAAGCCGGCGGCGCCGTCTCCTTCGGAACTCCGGGCATAGACATCGGAGACGGTAGCCGGATCGCGTATAACAGGGCAGCTGTCCGAATGGCCTCAGGATTGATCCCCGCCCTGCGGTCGAGCTTCAGAGAAATTGCCGGTTCGGACCCGTAAGAGCTGCTTGCCCGTCAGGCGCTCTTGCAGCTTGCGCAGCTGGAAGAGCTGCAGGAAGAGCAGCCGGATGACATAGAGCGGGTGCTGCCGTCAGTTGACCGGGACACGCCGTTGAAGCTCGAGAACAGTCTCTCGACTTTGGCTGAACTACAGTCGGGGCAGCTGACGCCGTCTTCAGATCCTCCGAAAACGAGCTTCTCAAACTCGGATTCGCATTTCAGACATCTGTACTCAAAAATCGGCATGATTACCTCAACAAAAACTCAATTGAACAGCAGGATACTACCACAATCCTCCTCCGTCCTCTGCCTCTACGGCGCTTCCGGTCTCAGGGGACGGTGGATGATCTGGTCCGGCAGCTCATTTACGTCGTCGGGACGGGGAGGGAAGTGCTGCGCGAGCGCCTTTCCACAGCTTTCGATTGCAGCGCATATCCCGCCTCGAACATTTCCGGCCTTTATGCCGGAGATAATCTGGTCCCGCACGTGCTGCCAGTGCTGGTCGCCCATCTTGGCGTGAATCCCGCGGTCTGCGATGACCACGACTTCTCTTTCCAGCATCGAGAGATAGATCTCGATTCCGTTGGCCTCACGCGTCCTGTACAGGCCGCTGGCGTAAAACTGCATGAAGGCCGCTTCCTTGACACGTGCATCCATCTCCTTCTCAGATATGATCCACCTGCGCCACGGAACGTAGGGGAGAAGGGAATAGAAAACAGCGAAAGAGATGAATTCCGTCCACAGGAGGGTCGTCGGGGTATGGGAAAACGGCAGCATAAGAAAGACCGCAGTTACAACTGCCATGCCGATGACCGCTCCCTGCAGAGTTGCGTGCCGGTAATTCGCTGATGCGTTGGCGGCGGTAAACACTATCTCTCCGGAAGTCCCCGATTCCGCTTTTTCGATCGCCGCCTTGATTGCGTCCTTATCCTCGTCGGTCAGGAATTTCATGGTCCCTCCCTACCATCGGCCGGAACTGCCGCCTCCACCAAATCCACCTCCACCGCCGGAGAAACCTCCGCCACCAAATCCTCCGCCGCCGCCTGGAAATCCTCCGCCCCAGAAAAACGGGCCTCCCCGGGTCCCGCCCGAACGGGCCCCTGCGCGGACCATCGCCCCGAAAACCATGCCAAGGAGTCCTCCTACGACTCCTCCGATCAGGGCCAGAACAAGACTTTGGCCGATCAGGGTATATGGCAGCAGCATTCCCGCTCCTGCTCCTATTATTCCACCTCCCCATTTCCCCGTTACGCTCAGAATCCAGAGCAACGGAAATAGCAGGACAATGAGGATGTTAAACAGGCCTCCGGGTTCCCGCCTCGAGGAACGACGCCCTTCGGCGGGCCTTCCCTGGTAAGTTCCCCTGACAGTCTCGATGATCGCAGTTACTCCTGCATCTATTCCGGCGTAGTAATCTCCCTGTCTGAATCGCGGGATGATTTCATTGCGAATGATGCGGCCGCTTCGGAGGTCGGTCAGGGTCCCTTCCAACCCATAGCCGACTTCAATCCGCAGGGCCCGGTCCTGGATCGACACGAGCAGGATCGCGCCGTTATCGCGACCTTTCTGCCCCAGTTTCCACTGTTCCGCTACTCTGATTGAGTATCCTTCAAGATACTCTCCTTCCAGACTGGGAATGATCAGGACGGCAACCTGCGTTGAATCGGTGTCCTCCAGGTTCTTCAGTTTCGCTTCGAGTGCGGCAACCTGCTGTGGGGTCAGAACCCCGGCCAGGTCCGTCACGCGCCTCTCCAGTTTGGGAACCTCAATGGCGAGCGCCCCCAGGCACTGAGACAGGAGCAGAACTATAAAGATGACAAAACGGGACATTTCAAAGACCTTACTTGCTGAAATCGACAGTCGGGGCCTGGTCGCTTCCCGGCGCAGCCTGGAAATAGGCCTTCCTCTCGAATCCGAACAGACGTGCGAAGATGTTGGACGGGAAGCGCATTACTCTCGTGTTGTAGGCCTGCGCTGACTCGTTGAAACGCATTCGTTCGACGCTTATTCGGTTTTCCGTCCCCTCCAGCTGATTTTGCAGTTCAAGGAAATTCTGGTTTGCCTTCAGGTCCGGATAGCGTTCCACCACTACCATCAGCCTGGAAAGCGCGCCCGTCAACCCCGCCTGTGCCTGCTGGAACTTCTGAAACTCCGCCGGGTTGTTGAGAATCTCCGGGGTGACCTGTATCGAACCGACCTGGGCGCGCGAGGCGGTCACGGCCTGGAGCGTCTCGGTTTCGTGAGCAGCATAGCCCTTTACCGTGGCTACCAGGTTGGGAATAAGATCAGCACGCCTTTGATAGACGTTCTCAACCTGGGCCCATTTCGCCTCAACATCCTGCTGGGCGGTGACAAGACCGTTATAAGTACCCCAAGCCGAAATTCCCAGAACGACGGCCGCGATTACGATCACTGCCAGGCAGCCCAGCCCGATTGCCTTTCCCATTGTCTCTCCTTTCGGATTTTCAAGAACCTATATTATTGCCGTAACAATCAGGGTCGTACAAGGCATTTAAGGATTTGCGCACAGCATGGCGCGAGAGACACGATCAGAATCCGACGAAAACCGGCTCCGGCCGAAGATCTATTTCGAAGGTTTCCCTCACCCGCTCCTGAATGCGCTGCATCAGGGTGAGGATTTCCTCCGCGGAAGCTCCTCCTCGGTTGATAAGCGCGAGAGCGTGCTTGCCCGAGATCGCAGCGCGCCCGCAGCAGTATCCTTTACTGAAGCCGGCGCGTTCGATGAGCCACGCGGCAGGCAGCTTCTGTTTCCCCGGCCCGATCACGAAACGCGGGATCCGCTCGGAAGTACGAAGCAGTCCGCGTCTCCTTGCGGCCTGCTCTACCCGGTCGGCCTGGTCGGAATCCAGCACGGGGTTCTTGAAGAACGACCCTACGCTCCTTGAATCGGGATCGTTTTCACTCAACACCATTGCCTTGCTCCTGCGGATCTGAAGCACCGCCTCCCGGACCTCACCGACCGACGGAATAGAGGATCTGGCGGCGAAGCGTCGCCGCAGTTCCTCGTACCTGAGATGCGGAGTCCCGCCGGGACGCAAGGCGAACTCCACTTCGAGAATGATGTAACGTTCTCTCTCTTCAGTATTGAAGATGCTGGAGCGGTAACCGAAGCGGCAGTCGGACGCCCCCAGCTCCAGGATGCGGTTACTCCGGCGGTCGAACACGCGCACCAGAGAGATTACTTCTCCCGCCTCGTCTCCGTAGGCTCCGACGTTCTGGATGGGAGCGCCGCCGACGGTGCCCGGGATGCCGCTCAGGCACTCGAGTCCGGCAAGGTTCTTGTCAATGCAGAGCCGGATAAGGGTGTCCAGATCTTCGCCTGCAGCTGCCGATACGCGGCCGTCGGCAGCCGCCCGGATGCCCCCGAGTTCCACCTTCACGACCAGTCCCGGAAAACCTGAATCCGAGATCAGGATGTTGCTGCCGCCCCCCAGGACAAAAACCGGACACCCACGTTTTTCCGCGAACAGCAGCGACTGAAGTATGTGTTCCTCCGACCGGGCTCTGGTCAGGAATCGGGCGGGCCCGCCCACGCCGATGCTTGTAAAAGGCGCCAGTGCAACATTCTCTTCGATTGCCAGACTCGATCCGGGCTCGGCCATGGCTGGCAAAATAGCACGAACATGGTCGGAACCCGAATACTAATCCTTTTCCATGTCGCCTCCGGCCCGCCTCCTTCTGATATAATTCCGTGCTATGAAATCTCTTCTGGCGGTACTTGTTGTTTCGATCACTCTCTGTATGGGCGCCGTGCACGCCGCCGATTCGGTTGTAACTGTAAAGGCCATCCCTCCCGCCGAAGGATTCGAACCGGGCAAGCCCGCAGTGATGACGGTTGAACTGGCAATATCGGAGTCGTATCACATCAACTCCAACGTCCCGTTGCAGGACTTTCTCATCCCGACAACGCTCGAGCTCGAACCGCAGCAGGGTGTCACTTTCGGAAAGCCGGAGTTTCCACCCGCTCCTCCCAGAATGCTGAACGTCTCAGACACGCCAATGGCCGTCTACGATGGAACGGTGAGAATTGCGGTTGAAGTGATCCCTTCGGGCGAAGCCGATCTGTCAATCCCTGTGCGGGGGAAAATCCGATACCAGGCGTGCGATGACAATGTCTGCCTGCCGCCTGTAAGCGAGTCCTTCAGCTTCAGGCTTGACGGAAAGCCGGAGACGGTGGCGCTTCAGATCGAATCCCCTGCCGGCGAGAATGAGGTTGCCTCGTCGCCGTTCGACGACAGACGCCTGCTCGTGACCTTCTCGCTCGTCTTCCTCGGCGGCCTCGCCCTCAATCTCACTCCCTGCGTCTACCCCATGATTCCTATCACGATTACCTACTTCGGGGGGCAGGCCCAGGGAAAGAAAGGGAACCTGATTCTTCATTCCTTACTGTACGTAATCGGAATGGCCGTCACGTATTCGGTGCTCGGAGTCGTCGCCGCCATGACCGGAGGGTTGTTCGGCGGCGCATACCAGTATCCGCCGGTGCTTGCGGGAATCGCCCTGGTCATGGTACTGCTGGCCCTGAGCATGTTCGACGTGTACGAATTGCGGTTGCCCGGATTTCTGAACCGCCTGGCGGGCGGCTCGCAGAAGGGATTCGGGGGAACTCTCCTGATGGGTCTCACGGTCGGGATTGTCGCCGCCCCCTGCATAGGACCTTTCGTACTGGGTCTTCTCACCTACGTAGGGAACCAGGGGAATGCCATGCTGGGCTTCGGGTTGTTCTTTGTCCTGTCGCTCGGGCTCGGGCTCCCTTTCGTGGTACTGGCTTTCTTCTCGGGAAGCATCCATCGGCTGCCGCGGTCCGGCGCATGGATGGTCTGGATCAGGAAACTGTTCGGATTTGTGCTTCTGGCCATGGCCGTGTATTTCCTCCAGCCGCTGTTCCCCGGCAGACTGGCTTACAACCTTGCGCTGGCCCTGATTCTCTTTTTGGCCGGCATATATCTGGCATGGATCGACCGGGTCGCGTCTTCGGGAAGGACATTCGCCTTCGTGCGCAATCTCGTCGGTGCGGTATTTTTCGGCGCCGCCCTCTATGCCGCCGTCACGGGCCTGGAGACCAGCGCGGTGAGCCGCGGCTCTCTTTCGAATCAGGTGGACTCCGGCCAGTCCATACGCTGGCTCCCCTATTCGGACGAGATTCTTAAGGAAGCTGCGCGTGAAGGGAAACCGGTATTCATCGACTTCTATGCCGACTGGTGCGCTCCCTGCAAGGAACTCGACACCCACACGTTTTCGACGCCGGAAGTGATCGAACGGTCGAGGGAGTTCGTGATGCTCAAGGTCGATCTCACGTCGGCAGGCGATCCGAAAGCGGAGTCCCTCCGGAAGAAATACGGGGCGCTCGGAGTGCCGACGCTGGTTTTTCTTCGTCCCGACGGAAAGGAAATAGTAAATTTGAGAATAACAGGGTTTGAGCCGAAAGAAGTCCTGCTTGAGAAAATGAACGAGGCTCTTAACCAGAGTATCGCAGGCGCCGTCGGCGTCTCCTGACACAAACCCGCGATACATCCACGGAAGGAGGAATACCTACTTTGCGACATCCCGCACCGACGCTTGTCAAGCGCGTGAGCCCTACCCAGACCGATGTGACCTGGAATGACGGCCATTTCAGTTCTTATCCTTCGTGGTACCTGCGCGAGAACTGCATGTGCGCCTCCTGCGTGGAGGAGTTCTCCGGCCGACGCAGGATCCGCCATGGAGACATTCCCTCTACCATCGAACGTCTCAGCGTCGCGCCGGTGGGGAACTACGCACTTCAGTTCGGATGGAGCGACGGACATGACACCGGCATCTACACATTCGAATACCTGCGCAAACTCTGCCCATGTCCGGAGTGTCTCCCGGGAGGATTGAAGGAGCCGCCTGAAAAGGTCGCAGGGCCGGGCACCTTTGAGGCGTAACCGTGACCGCGTCGCGCCACCCGCGCTCCCTTGCGGACAACAATATTAAAGTTCTTATGTCCTGTCGTGGGCCCACGAAGGGGTATCAGTTCCGAACCTGTCGGCGAGTGCGTTCAACCCCGGCGCAAGCGGCACATTTTATGCATGATGCCGACTCCGGTCGCTTCTCTCATTTTTCTGACTAAAAGTTGCATTTTAATAAATGAGCATGTATATTCGAGGACGACTTAAAACAGGGACAGTGCCCTTCGTGGAGAGTCTTTGAGAGTCTGAGGTGGTTTACCCCACCGTTTGGTTTCGTCCTCCCTTAGGTTAAATGGAACGAAAACAGACAGTTAAAATGTACCCTGCGTGCCCCGCAGGTTTTTTTCGATGTAAATAAGAGGAAAAATGAAAGAACAAGGCGTAGTTAAGTGGTTTAACAATGAAAAGGGCTACGGATTCATCCGGCGCGATTCCGGGGATGATGTTTTCGTGCACCATTCCGCTATTCAAGCCACTGGCTTTAAATCTTTGAACGAAGGCGACCACGTAGAGTTCAATGTGGCCAAAGGGCCTAAGGGATATCAGGCTCAGGACGTCGTGAAACTCCAGTCTTAGCTTCTCAACGGAGGTTCCGGCCGCGGCCGGAACCTCCTTGTGCCTGCTCCTGCCCATGACAGGTCAATGCGCTTTGTAGACTGATTTCAGCAACCATACGTCGGGATCGAGTTCGACCGAAGCCGGCTCGTGTGCAGCCGGTATGCGAAACGTATGGCTCTCCTCGTTCAGCCGGACTTTGAGTCTGACCGGCTCCCCTCCGTCAGCCTGCGTAATTTCGATCACCGTAAACACATCGAATAGCCCGGCCCGTTGCGCCTGTGAGACCGAGATAACGAGTTCCTCCGACTCCTCTATCCAGCGCCACGTCATGTGGTACTCCGGCCATCCCGGCCGGTGAAGCCATTGCCTGAAGAAGCCGTCGAGGTCTCTTCCACTGACCGATTCCATCACTCTTTTGAAGTCGTCGCTGAGCACACTGCCTTCCTGATGGTAACGGTAGAACCGGCGTATTCCCTCAAAGAAAGAACTGTCTCCGAGCAGTCCGCGCAGCATGTGAAGGACCCAGGCGCCCTTTTCGTAATTCAGCGGATTGAGTTTCTTCATCAGGTCAGTCCGGGTTTCATCGATTATCGGAACCGTGCGTGCGAGATGAAATCCTTTGACCCTCTTTTCCATTTCCAGCATTGCAGATCTCAGCGCGTCGGCGCCTCTGAGCCGCTCCTGAAACAGCGCGTCGAAATAGGTGGCGAATCCTTCGCTCAGCCAGAGATGGTCCCAGTCGGCCGGCGTCACGGAGTTGCCAAACCACTGATGGGCGATTTCGTGGGGAATCGGCTCGTCCGACGCCTGTCCGGTCCTGAACAGAGACTCCCGATAGAAAATAGTATTTGCGTTTTCCATCGCGGTCATCCTCATGACGGATTCAACCTGCGCGAGTTTTCGGTAGGGGTAGGGACCTATGAGTTCCGTAAAATAGGTAAGGATCAGAGCCGTGCGGTTGAATTTTTGCCCTGCGCTTTCAGCGTCCTGGGGAAAGGAATACCATGCAAGCCGCACCCCGGAAGCTTCTTCGTGCACGATTGAGAATTCGGCGACTCCGACTGCAATGCTGTAGGTGGGGATAGCCGAGGTTTCTGTCCAGCGGCTCCGTCTGCGTCCATCGTTCAGCGAGACGGTTTCCGCAAGGAACCCGTTGGCGACCACATCATACCGGTCGGGCGCCGTCACGCTCATCTCAACCGTTGCCTTGTCGGACGGATGGTCGATCGAGGGAAGCCAGTAGTGGGCGTGATCGGGCCAGTTGTCTGTGAACAAGACCCTGCGGCCATAGCTGTTTCTGCCGATAACCAGGCCCCTGGCGGGAACGCCATGGTAGCGCACCTCCACATCAACGATGTCATGCCTTGCAGTGTTTCCGGGGAATCTGAATTTAATGCGGCCATCGCCGTACTGAAAAGGCGTCTCGATCCCTTTGACCCTGAGTCCGTCGATCGCCATTCCTTCAAAGTCGAGCCACATGTCCGGGGTCTCTTCCTCGCGTATGTGGACGTGAAGCGTCACTGTCGCTTCGATCGAATCGGAGGCGTCGGTGAATTCCAGCGAGATCTGGTAGTGAAGCACGTCGACGGCCGGTTGGCGTTTGTACGTGTCGGCGGC
>JAAYAM010000305.1 GCA_012719355.1 Acidobacteriota bacterium | reverse complement strand
GCCGTAGTCGAGCGCCACCTGCTGGCTCAGGTTGATGAGGCCGCCTTTGGACGCGCAGAATCCGGGATTTTCCGTGATGCACCGCAATCCGGCGAGCGAAGAGACATTGATCACCGAACCACTGCCCGTCCTGATCATGTGCGGGATGCACGCCTTCATCATCAGGAACGGCCCGGTAAGATTGACTTCGAGCATCCTCCGCCATTTCGCCACATCCATATCCACGACACCCGCCGGAGGGTCCTGATCGATCGCCGCATTGTTTACGAGCACGTGGAGCGTCCCTTCAAAGGAGAGTGCCGTGTTCACGATCCGCTCAACATCCTTCTCGTCGGACACATCGCCGGCGCACGTCTTTACCGTAGCCTCAGGCAACGATCGCGCCACCTCGTCAAGCATCTCCTGCCGCCGCCCTGCAATACATACCCGCGCACCGCAGGCAACGAACCGCCGCGTGACAGCAGCCCCAATGCCGGTCCCGCCGCCGGTAACAATCGCAACCTTCCCTTTCAAGTCCACAGCACCACCTCCGGAGAGTGTTTCGTCGAGCCCACATCGTAACTCAATCTCAAGCAAAAAAGAGTTGGATTATCTGCCGAACAGCTCCGGATAGGAATGGTCACAAGCGTCGCTGCAAGGCGCTTGCAAGCGGTCCGACCCTATAGCGCCGGGATGTGCTAGGATAGGCCGAATCGTGATACCGAACTGTCAGTCAGTTGCGGAGGCGGCCGCCGGCCGCATCGGGAGGAGAAAACATGGCAATGAGTGCTTTGGTCAGAAGCAGGCGCACAGTGTTGAAAGCTGCGGTCAAATTCGCGGGGTTTGCGGCCGCGTCCCGGATGCTGCCGGCCGGTAGTGCCGCCGCGCAGGCCCCGGCGCAATCAGCCGGCGCATCGAAAAAGACGGAGGAAAAAGGATCGGCCCTGATTTTGCTGGGCACCCAGGGAGGCCCGGGAGTCACTCTGACGCGCAGCCAGACCGCGCAAGCGCTGGTAATCGGGGATCGACAGTACCTCATCGACTGCGGATACGGCACCGTCCGCGCCCTGGTGCAGGCGGGGCTCGGCTTCAACAGTATCGCGAATGTTTTCATGACCCACCTTCACAACGACCACACCTCCGATTTGGCCGCGCTCCTCTCGCTCAAATGGACGAGCGGACGTGCTGCCGAAACCAACGTTCACGGGCCTTTCGGGACGGCCGCGATGGTCAGGGGTGCGATTCAATTCTGCAATGCCGATACGGAAATCAGAATTGTGAACGAAGGCCGCACTGTCAAACCGGAGAGTCTGTTTCACGGGAAAGATCTGGATGTCTCGGGAATCACCGAGGTCTTTCGCGACGAGCGCGTGGTCGTCAAGGCTGTTCAGAACACTCATTTTCCGGAGCGCGCCCTCAAGCGGATGCCGCACCGGTCGCTGGCGTACCGGTTCGAGATGGCGGACCGTTCCATTGTGTTTTCCGGCGACACGGCCTATTGCAGCGGACTGGTTGAATTGGCCCGGAATGCCGATCTGTTTGTGTGCGAGACGATAGGGGTTCCGCAGCGCGAGATGATGGAACAGGTTGCAAAAGATATCGCTGAGAACAGGGAGAGCATCGCCCGGCATGTGATCGAAACTCATTCGACCACGGAGGACGTCGGCCGCATGGCGTCCGAAGCCAAGGTCAAGGCCGTCGTGCTGAATCATATCGTAGGCGGTCCGGGGCCCGAGGGGACGCTGGAATCGTTCGAGTCCAGCCTGGTGGACTCGGTGCGCAAAGTATTCTCCGGCCCGGTAACGGTAGGCCGCGACCAGATGCAGCTCTAATCTGTATCCGAGGATCTCGCTGATGCGCTATCGGCGGCTGAGTTGACGTTTACAGCCGCCTTCGCGATTTTCCTCGTCTTGGAGCTGTTGGGGTGTCTCCCGTTCAGACCTGGTTGCATGTTGGTTAAAGAACATGCGCGACGATGCGACAATCTAACCTCCCTACGTTTCAGGGGCTCATTTGGTTTTGTTTCAGGAAGCGGATTGAAGCTCTACGATTCCGCCGGCTGGATAAAAGATGCGTTCAAAAAGCTTCCGGCCATCGTAGTAGTCTTCCTTCGACAGATGCTTCAGCCGGTAATCGTAGCGGCACTTTTTCCCGCCGCTCCTGGTAACGGCAGAGTAGTAAGCGCTCACGTCTTCCAGGAACTTACGAATCTGAGCATGATCGACGATAGCAACGTTCATTTCGGGAATGTGCCGACCTGAACTGCGAAACCAATTGGAAAGTGTCTCGTCCATGGAGAGAAGCACCATGGACATCTGACCACGAATGACACTTGCCTCAATAAGAATGTTGTTTCCTCTATTGCATTCTCCGAACCCTCTGCACGCTTCCTTGCATACTTCCCTGGAATCCAGCATGAAACCATCTTGGTTGTCTGGTACGTCTGGGAACAACTCATGCCAGAATCTGAGTCGTCTCTCGAGGTCGGCAACTTTCTTCGTTTCATCCTTAAGCTCTTTCTTTAGTCGGACATTCTCTTTCTCGAGTCGAGAAATCTGTTCTATCATTCTGGCACGCGGATCAAATCTCAGTTCCGACGAAAACCCATACCAGACGACAAATAGCAGGAGTAGGAATATCTCCGCAAGTGTGATGCTTATAACCAAATCCGTTCTTGCCAGCGATTTTAGTGATGGCATAGGAATCTCCGCCTACATCAGTTCTTTAGTAGCCATCTCGTGATAGGCCCCCGGGTCCGGAGAGCTCGAACTGACTTGTGCACCTCGTCGCTTGCCGTGCGTACGGCATTACTGAGTTCCGAAATGGCCGATTTCAGATCATCAGTTGCCTTTCTGACACTTGGCGTTATCGCAACGGTTATCTGGCTGGCAATAGTTTTTTCGACTATGTCATCAGGCACTTTGATTCTCTGGATCTGCCCGGAAATGCCCTCAAGACTAGATCTGATGTTCTGCATCTCCTTTACGTGTTCGTTCAAGGCTTTCTTGAAGAGCAAAACCATCTCCTTGACCTCACTTCTCCTTTGCTCCATGTCTGCGGCTATCTCTTTCTCAACGTTATGAACCGTGGTTCGAAGTGAATTAATGACCGAATTTGTTCCGTTATTGAATCCGTCGAGAGCGGTCTTCATAGCTTCCTCGACTCTCTTCAGCGTAACGGCAGCCATCTCCTCGACCTGCTTTCCTGCCATCTCCTTATTCGCCTTGTGCAACTCGATGAGGGCTTGTTCAAGGTCGACTGTTTGGTCCTTAACGTTCTCAGTTGCTGTCTCCAGGGCTTTGGTCGAATCAGTAAATGATTCTATCCATACTTTTGTGGCGTTCGAAACGTCAGCTCCAAAGGATTTAGTGACCCGGATCGTCCGGCGCAGTTCTTTCCTGAAATCCTCGATCGCCAGTGCCATCTCCCGTTCGCTCCATTCCTTCAGTTCGCCGCCGGCGTGTTGGAACTGAAGAAGGAGCAGTCGTAGGAACATGCCCGTGGCCGTTGTTACCAATGCATAACCGAAGGTTCGGAAAACAGCTTCGGCGATGGAGAGCTGGTGAATCACAAAGGAGTCAATCAACGCCCACAACGTCCAGAGAAACCCCAGGAAATAAAGCGAGTCGGCGAGTTGCCCTATTCGGGACGCTTTTAAGGCAGGGAACCCCTCGGATTGCCGAGCGAACTGGTATCCGCAAACGGCGTACCCCATCATGACAACGACCGGCAAACTCAGTCGCAAGAAAGTGAAAAGCGGTCTATCGGCCTCTTTCGTGCCTGCCGTGCCTGAAGCCAGGCCGATGTGGTCGGCAAGTGAAATAACGAGCATGCCGAGCAGGGCAACAAAAGCCCACCATTTTCCCATCGTGTACTTGTCGTATTCAAAGACCTGTTCTGGTGTCACAGCGGTGTCTTTGTCAGTCGCATTCATCCTAATCACCTCTTGGTAGGCATGATTGGAGATCAGAAGGAGTCCAGCTCATGAGGGGAAGCCGACAGACTCTCCTCGCGCCGCCGTTCATGAAGTCGCGCTCCCAGCGGTCGAGCCTTTCCCAGTACCTGTCAGGATCCCGTGCGTCTTCAGGAGAAGGTTTGTGAAACATCACCACATACGTATGGGTCCGCTCCGAGTCGGGAAAACGGAACTTAACAGGTCTTGGGATGGTTTCGTGGAAATCAGAGACAATCATCAGTATGTTCAGCCTGGGGATGGGATTAACTGAGGAGAGAAGCCGGAGTGTTCCGGAAAGATCCGTCCCGTACACTCCGCGGCCCTGCACGGAAAATCTTCGTGCCAATTCCTCCATAGCAATAAGAAACTCAGATTCGTCTGTTATGAGATCCAGATCATCAGCGCTCTTAACCAGTTTTCGTCCATAATCAACCGGCCTTTCCGCCCGCAGCTGAAATCCAGATCCATTTACACCAATCCATTGAACCGTGACCGCATTCGGCCACTCATCCGCCATCGCCGCTACGACTCGGCCTATTCTCACAAACTCCCCGGAATCCGCTAGGCCGTTTCCACCGCTGGGGAATATATGCGGCTTGAAGTCGGCCAGGATCGTCAGAGAGGTTCGGAGCCACTCAGGGCGTGGCTTCAGAATGATATCCCGGAAACGCTGTTCCGAGATCGAAAACAGTGGTATCGTCTTGACCTCTTCTGCGCCGCTCTCCATGAACCGCTTTTGCCACCATTCAATACGGTCAAGATACTCACCGACATCCGGGGGTTCTCCCCATTTCGGCCTGTGCAACATAATGACCTTCTCATTCGAGAGCTTCATCGTGGCCGTGCGTCCTCCAGTCGGCAGGTCTTCCTCAAAATCGGAGAGGATTATCAGAAAACGCTCGTCATAATCTCCCCTCGTTGAGTCAACCGCCATAGACACCGCACCAGAGATGTGCGTATAGTCGGATTGCCTGGATCGGTTAGTGCTGCCTTCGACGATGCTCGCCATGCATTTCGAGAATACCTTCTGAATCTCTTCTTTCGAAGAAAGCTCCCCTTCCCGTCCAACCAGGGAGGTCCTGATATTCTGCGGTGGGCACAGAGCATCGGCCGGTCCGGTCGCGTGGAT
>JAAYAM010000304.1 GCA_012719355.1 Acidobacteriota bacterium | reverse complement strand
CAGAGGCCCGCAAAGGCACCTGCCCCCAGATATCCCGATATCCTGTCGGAATCAGCTGTTTTCAGGCAGAAGAAAAAGGCCGCGAGCATAAACGTGGCTGCCGGTATATCGGTAGTGATATAGATGGCGTGCTCGTTGATCACCGGCGTGCAGAATAAAATCACCACAGCCGCGATGCCTGCGGCTTGCCCCCAGAACCGTTTCGCAACAAAGAAGGTCAGAAGCGCCATGCCGGCGGTAAAGAGCAGGATGGTAATCCTCCCCACCAGGTAGAACAGAGTCGGATCGGTGAAGTAGTACAGGGCGAAGTCATCAACGGAATTGAATGTACCGGATAGACGTCCCAGCAGATACATTGCTCCATACTCGGAAAAGAGCAGGTAATACATCAAGCCGGGCTTGTGAAACCAGCGTGGATTCAGATCGCCGCTGCCAAACGAGACGGCTCGGTTCACATAATGGTTTTCATCTACGACGAACGTGTGGGGCAGATCGAACGAAATCCCGATTGCAGTAAGAGCCGAGAGGATGAGGATCACTATGATCAGCGCACTGTTCCGCTTTAAAGCATCCATCAGAGAGTATCGCATGCAGCCTCCATCTGGTTGAACTGGTGACCGGTTTGTGACGACAATGCTCTCAAATGCCTTTGTCCGCCGCCGCGCTTGCGGCTGCTTTGTCCTGTGCGGATTCGGGGAAAACGGCCTCGATGTGGTAGTCACGAGACTCCCGGGCGTGCGTGTAGACGATGATTTCTCCAATGAGGCCTATCGCGACCGTCTGGATTCCCGCAACGAGCAGCACGGTGCCGAGCACGAGCAGCGGGCGGTCGGCAAGCGCCTGGCCGTAAAACAGGCGAAGAACGGTCAGGTAGGCGCACAGGGCGAAACCGACTGCAGTTATCGAAGATCCTATAGCACCGAAAAACCTTAGCGGCCTCTTGGTAAATTTCATAAGGAAGAACAGATTCATCAGGTCGAGCAGGCGGTGAGCGTAATCCGCAATTCTGTGAATGCGTGTCCGCGCGTCCTGCGGGTGCTGCGGAGCCGCGACTTCAGTCACCCGGTACCCTCTCTTCATGGCCAGGGCGGCCAGGAAGCGGTGAAGATCGCCATACAGCGGGATTTCCTGTGTGAGTTCCCGGCGCATTCCGCGGAAGCCGCAGGAGACATCATGGAACCGGTAGCCGGACAGCAGATAAGAGAGGTAGTGGAAGGTGCCTGATTGTGCGCGGTTGAAGGAGGAGTCGACCCTGGGGTGACGGCGGCTCACAACCAGATCGCTGCGGTTCATCAACGCACGATAGACGGTTTCAAATGCCTCCGGCACCACCTGGTAATACGAGGCTAACGTGAAAACGAAGCGCCCGCGCGCCCTCGCAAAACCGGCATCCAGGGCTGTCGCTTCTCCGAAATAGCCGTTGAACCCATAGACCCTGATGCCGGAATAGGATTGCACCATTTTCTTCAGAACTGGAAGGGCATTGACCTGAGATGCGTCCACTACGAAGATGAATTCAAAGCTGTCGGTAACGCGGGCAACAGCCGCCGAAAAATCAAGGTAGAGCTGTTCCAGATCATCAAAGCGTTCCACAACCGGAACTACTATCGTTGCATCCAACGTCTCAGCGGGCGATTCCTTCTCCGGGGATGTTACGTCGCTCATTCTCATTGTTTCCTTTCTTCAAATACCAGGTGATCGGAACGACTTGTCGTACGATTCGGTGCATTTATCGCCAGTTCGCCAATGAAGCCGAGCATCATCAGAAATACAAAAGAGGCAAAAAACAGGATTCCGACGCTGACATCCACCGCGGGGAATTCCTGCATATCGCTGGTGAGTCTGATCCATGCAGACCAGCCGAAAATGAGAGTGCTCAATACGGCAAAGGGGAAGGCGATCAACGAAAAGCCCAGCAGCGGTTTGGAGCGGAAACGAATGATCATCTTAAGCGCGCACAGGTCGGCCAGCACCTTGAACGTCCTCGAGATGCCGTACTTCGTTTTTCCATATCTCCTTGCCCGATGGTTCACCACCAGCTCGCTGACGCGAGCGCCGCTGATTACCGAGACTTCCTGGAGAAAACGGTGCATGTCTGAATAGAGCCTGAAAGCCTTGACCAGTTCTGACCGGTAGGCTTTGAGCGAACATCCCCGGTCATGGATAGTGCTCTTCAGCGCCACTCGAATCAGCCTGTTTGCTACCAGAGACGGAAACCGTCTCGAGAGCCAGGCGTCTTTGCGCTCTTTTCTCCACCCGCAGACGAGATCATATCCTTCTTCCAGTCTTTGAAGCATGACCGGTATGTCGGCGGGATCGTTCTGAAGATCTCCATCCATGCTGGCGACAGCATCGCCATTGGCGATCGTGAACCCGGCCTGCATCGCCTGTGTCTGGCCGAAATTGCCGCGCAGTTTTACCACCTTGATTGCAGGAAACTCGACCGACAGACGCTTCAGACGTTCAACCGAATCATCCGTACTGCCGTCGTCGACAAAGATCCATTCAGAGTCAAAGGGCAAATGCGCCAAGGCCTGTCTCAGCTCAGTGCAGAGGGGGGCGAGGTTTTCCGCTTCATTGTAGACAGGGATGACGACCGACAGCTTCTTTGTGGAAAACTGCGGCCTGGAGCCCAGGAAGCGCAGGTTTTCTTCAGTGGGCTCGAAAAGGGTCTTTCCTTCCTTGCGGGTGATCTGGAAAGTGCGCAGCCTGTAAGAACGGAAGGCTTCACTCACCGAGGTGAACCTCAGGTCTGTCAGCAGCCGGTGCAGGCGGTCCTCCATTTTGTCGATATTGTGGTAATGCCGGATCCTGCTGAGCAACGTCGTTTTCTGACGCGGCTGCCCTGTATCGATCTCCCAGGGATGAAAATAGAATATACAGGGGGTCCCCTCCTGGTCGTTGACAGCCCGCATGGAGTTTCTGATAAAACCGTAGGGCAGCAGTCTGAAGTAGCCGCCGCCGGCAATCGGGAAATTGTGTCCGAACAACCGGCGCGTCGTCAGCGGGAGTTCCGCGATGGGTCCGCTGGGAGTCTTAATCACGAAAGGGAACCGCGGCGCACCGGGTATTCCATAGCGGTCATGCAGTACCGGGAAAATGCTCGAATCAAACTCGAACCCCTCTTCGACCAGGACTTCGAGTGCCCAGAGCGTATCGTCGCGCAATGAAAAGGATGCCGCGCGGTAACCTTTGACCGGTTCCCCGAGCGCGGACTCTATTGAAGCTTTGGCTTCCCTGACATCCTTCCTGAACTCCTCCGGTGACTGCGTGTTGATCCGTACGTGTCTGAGCCCGTGGCAGCCGATTTCGTGGCCTTCCTTTCGTATCATGCGCAGCAGCGCAGGCTGTTTCTGCGCAATGCAGCCCAAAACAAAGAATGTCGCGCGCATGTTATGTTCCGCCAGCAGACCGAGCAGCCGCTCAGTATTTCCGGACACGCGTGATTCGAACCGGTCCCAGTCCGAATAGTCTATCTCTCCCTCAAAAGCTGATACCTGGTAGTAATCCTCAACATCGATCGTCAATGCGTTAATCAAGCAACTTCTCCTGCGCGACTTTGGCGCCGCTATCGTATGGTTCAAGATGAAAGACCGAAATCTCAGGCCTGCAGAAAAGCCGGACCGGGATGCGGGAAGTACCGATGCCTCGGCTGATATTGATGCGTGCATCCGTTCCGGGCAGATCATGAAGGCCCTCGTGCCACGGCAGCCCGAATTCTCTCTTCCAAACAGGCACTCCTCCCGGCCGGCACACCTGACCGCCGTGGGTTCCTCCCGCCAACACGAGGTTGAAGCCACTCACGAGATAATCCTTCATGATTTCCGGTGAATGGGTCAGCAGGAGTCTGAAGGCGGCATTTCCTGCCGGCACTATGCTGTCCTGGTACTTCCTTTCCATTCTCCAACCAGTGCCTTCAAAACTGCAATAATCGAATGAATCCCGTATAAGAGTCTCGTTTGTACCGAGAGCGGAAACATAGAGATCGTCGAAATGCCGGTATCCGCCCTCTCCACGGCTCCAGATTCCGACGGTTCCATGGCTGAGCCTGAGAGGAGTTCCGTCGTGGCATTCTATTTCCCACGATCCGGGTTCTGCCTGGCCTTTTTCCCAGATCTTTGCACGAATCGTGATCCGGTCCGGCAGAGTCTCACACTGAATCCGGAAACGGTGCCAGACTTTCGGGCGGACGGGATTCAGACCCGTGATGCGGCCCGACAGTTGCCCGGTGCCATGAGGAAAGACAGTGGGGCGATAGCCGTCATTCAGCCGAATGCGGTAAAACCTGTCTGTCGTGCGGCTGTACTGGGAGTAGAAGGTTAGACCGAGTCCTCCTTTTCCGTCGAACCTCATCAGTCCGCCGAATTCGTAGTTCTTCCAGGACGGTGAAGTGGGTGATAAGTAGTGCAGAAAACTGTTCAGGGATGTGTCGCCACATGCCAGGTAGCGGTTACCGCCGGCTTCTGTGTCAATGGAAAAGAGAGCCAGTTCAGGGAGCTTCCCCGCGATCAGGATTTCAGGGCGGCCCGATGGAACCGCCTCTTCGTCTTCGAGAACACGCACCTTGTGCTGCTGGAGAAGCTGTCCGATGGCGTGTCGGTTGTTGCACAAACCCTCTCCCCAGACCAGGAACTTCTCTCCGGGGAGTCCGGACACAAACTCTACCAGCTCCTTGTGATGCTGTGACACCGAGATTTTATGCCCCTCCCCGAAAGGATCGAATGTATCTCCGGAGAAGAGTGTTAAGTCAGGATTGATACGTGAGAGGATTGCCTGCACCCGTTTCTCCCGGAACGAGATCCTTGATAGATGCATGTCACTCAGCTGTGCAAGAATGCAGTTCCGCTCGAGCCCGTGGACGGGTATGCGGTACTCCCTTACTTCTATCCAATCCGGTTCAATCTGAAACCCGTAGTAAAGGACGCCGGACAGGGCAAACACGACCCAGCACAAGGAGCTGCTCAGCAGACTCCTACGATGCACGAAGGCCAGCCAGCCTGAAAGTATTGTTGCTGTGAAGAAAACCTCGACGAGAAGCTGCCAGCCGTTATTCGCATTGATGATAAGGCCTAAGAAGGAGCCGGGGTCGCCCTCCCGGAGCACATCTCGGAATGGAGCGAAGGGCAGCCTGACCGTGTATTCTTCGGAACTGAAAGGCCATAGAATTGGAGTGCCATAGGGGCTGGAGATGAAATCAAGGAACGGATGCGAGAGTGCAGCTATCATGCACCAGATGAGCAGGGAACGGCCGCGCAGAGCAACTGAAATCCTTGAAGCCAGCCAATACACGGCCAGTCCTGCTATACAGGCTGCGACGATGCTGTGACTGATCCCGTGATGAAACAGATCGGGGTGCCCCAGCAGAATGCCGGGAAGAAAATCCAGGTCTGCAGCGTTCGCCGAAATGATGACCGCAAGCCCGGCGACAAGAAAGTCTCTGGTCTTGAACTGCTGTTCCCGCCGCTTTGTGACATAGCACAGACCGACTATCGAGTGCGCCAAAGGAAAGGGCATGATCAATCAATCATTTCCTGGAGATATAGGTGATCCCTCCGATTACCCCCTGCAACAGCACCGTGAGGTAGGCCAACCAGGCGAAAACCAGCGCCTCCTCTTTCGTCACGCCAAGTCCTCCGAGGAGCAGGACGAAGATGTTCTCGCGAATCCCTATGCCGTTGATGGAAAGAGGAATCATCATGGTGGCGATTGCAAGAGGTATGATGACGAAATATGCGTGAAGCGGTATCGAAAGCCCGAGTGAGCGTCCGACAAAGTAGTAGTGCACAATCACATTGATCTGCAGCAGCAGCGATACTACAAGGCAATAGCCTGCGAGGGACCCCCGGTTGTTAAAGATCTTGAACGCACTCAGGAAGGGCTCGGTGATGAGCGAAGCCCTGGATGAGAGAGTAGAGAGAATCCTCCGTTCGATGCTTCCGATGACGGGCAGCGGTGAGAACAAAGCCGATAAAGCGAGACCCAGAGTCACGCTTCCTCCAAGAACGATGCTGTTAACATAACCAAGATTCGTGACATTGGGATAGTAGAAAGAGGCCACTGCCGCAATGAGCAAAAGCGCCAGGAGTCCCAGTAAGCGGTCTACCACGACTATGACAATTGCATTGCTCTTACTCTGTGAAAGCCTCCAGCAGTCATAGGTTCGGCTGACATCTCCCCCTACTGTCGAGGGGAGCAGATTGTTGAAAAACGAACTGATAACGTACGATTGAAACAGATAACCGAGCGTGGGCTGCATCCCATGAGCGTTCATGAGCGAACGCCATCGCAGCGCGCTCAGGTAGTAGCCGAGAAAATGAGACAGGAAGGCGAGCGCCAAAAACCATAAGTGGATTTTCCGGATGGATACAAGGACCTCATTATAGTCGACGGTGCTTATAAGCCAGAGGAGAAGGCCTGCAGATACTGCGATCCTGCATATCTTCAACACTGTTGAGAAACGTGCTGATTTCATAGCGCTGTCAGAGTCAGTGCTGCCGCCACTGTCGCGAGAGTTCATCGGTGGGCGAACTCCGCGCAGCCGCCCACGAAACTATCACTCGGGTAAGATCTTCGATTACAGTCCTGTTGTAGACGATCCAGCCCAAGACTGCGTCCGTCACACAATAGTAGTGGTCCGCCCTTTCGGCGATATGGATTCGGCTGCGTTGCGAGGTTTTCCGGATCGCCTCAAACACCCGTTCTGCCGGCCTTTCTCGCTCACCATACACCAGGAGCACGTCGGAAAGCTCTCCTTGTTCGAGCTGTCGGACCACATCCAGTTGCAGCAGATACTTCTTCATGACCGCGAGGGCAACGCCATCCGGGACAATTCCCATATCGCGAAAGCGCTGCAAAGCGAAATCATCAAGTCGATCCCCATGCTTCAACCCCTCGGTTGCGGGAGCTCCCAATGCAATTACCGCAGCCGGCCGGGGTTCGCAGCCGGCAGCCATGAGGACAACGCCTGCCCCCAGCGAGTGTCCAACGTACACGATACCGCCGCGGCGCGCGATGCCGGATTCTATGGCGTATGTTGCCGCGGCTGTTACATTCTGCACGAAGAGGGGTGGTGAAGCGAAGGGTAATTCGGGATCATCGGATTCGTTAAACCCTGACAGGTCGAGGGCCAGGACGGAAAGGCCGGATTGTTGCAGGTATGCGGCCAGCAGACGGTTCAGAGCGGACCTGCGTCCTTTCGGGTCTGAGCCATGGACCAGCAGTGCCAACTCGCGTTTGTCACTTCCCGGATAGTAATCTGCAACAAGACGCAACGATCCCGGGATTTGAACTCTTTCCACATCGACTTCCAGTCTCCGCATATCGCGCGCTTCGCCGGTCACGAAGGCGGAGGCTATTCTCTGGAAACGCCAGGAAGAGTGAAAAAGGATCGCTGATGACAGGGCAATGATTAATACCGCTGCCAGGCTTCCCGGAAGTATTGCTCGGCGCAGCTTCATGTCTGAGGTAAATTGTTTCGCGAGATTGACGGCGCCTGCACGATCAGGCGCCGTCACAAATTCATCTGACGACTCTCAAGCCGGTGGGAGGTTGCAGCCCTTCCTGGGCAAGACTCGATATTTCCGTCTCGCCAAGCGGGCGGCCATAAAGCCGGACGTCGTCGATAAGGCCTTCGAAAGCGGTGAACATCTGGCCGATTCTCGCTTCGTCGGCATCAATCGTTCCCGTGATATCGTTCCGGCCGGCAACCAGCTTCCCATTCAGATAGAGATTCAGGGTGTTCTGGTTTCTGACTGCAGCTATGTGCTGCCAGTTGTCGCTGTTGACGCCGGGAGGGGTTACGAGCGAGTAGATTGGTGATCCGGATGGGCGCCAGACTACTTTCACGCGCCCTGGATCTTCGTTGATGTTGATGTCGAAGTTCGTGCTGGATTCTCCGACTCGTTCAGCGTAGATGTCGCCCCGCCTGGCCGTTGCCGTCCTGATCCAGGCCGAGAACGTAAAGCCGGACAATTTCCCCAGCAGTGCTGCGGGAAGCTCAACCCGATCGTCGGTTCCGTCGAAGCTCAGCGCACTTCCCAGTCTGCCTTTCGACCAGGCAGCACCGTTGATATTCCCCGTATAACCATAGCCTGACGCGTCCGTCGCAACCGTTCCACCGTCTTCGTCGAATTTCCAGTGTGCGAGTAATGCTGTGCTCTGGTCCGCCGTCTGGACGAGAATCCGGCTGTCGCCGGTTACCCTGTTGCCGCCGGAGTCGATGGCCGTCATTCTCACGGTATAGGTTCCCGGTTCAGTGTACGTGTGCTGGGCGTCATTCCCGGGGCCGGGACTTGTCGCCCCGTCTCCAAAATCCCACTGAAACGTATAGGGAGGAATGCCTCCGGAGACCGCACCGCTGAATGTGACTGTAAGCGGGGCCGGTCCCGCAGCAGTGCTGGGCCGCGGGTCCGCATTGTGGGGCAATTCGACAATGGTGACTGCCGCCTGGGCCTGAGCGCTTTGTGATGAATCCCGCACAATCGCCCGCGACGTCAGTTTCCCGACTGAGGAGAACGAATAGCTGTAGCTCGTCGAGTTGCCGGATACGAGGGTTCCCGAGGTCTCCGGGTTTCCATCTCCATCGATATCTATGGAGAAAGAGAGGGTGCCATTGTCAGGATCTGTGGCGCTCAGGTGATAATTGACTGTCTGTCCACGGACCTGGGTTGCCGGCGATGCTCTGAACTCGGTGATTACCGGCGGAGCGTTCGTCCCCGAATGGATCGAAATCGAGACGGGGGATGAAACAGTCGATTCTCCCTTGTCGTCGGTTGCACGCGCCGTCAGGCTATGGCTTCCGGCTGCTGTGGATGCCGAGTTCCAGTTGAATTGATACGGCGCGGTCAGATCCTCGCCCAGTTTGGTCGCACCGTCGAAAAACTCGACTTTCGTGACGGAGCCGTCCGCATCCACCGCCGAGGCGGCAATAGGGATGATGTCTCCGCGCACGAATGCAGAGCCTCCTGTGGGCGATGTAATTGCAACTGTCGGGCGGCTGTTTTCCTTCGATCCGGTTACTATCACCTGAACCACTGTCGCACCCGTGCTTGGGTTGACGGCCGTGCTCCCCAGCTGACTGCCGTTGGAGACCCAGAGTACCCAGTCGCTTGCCGTGTCTGACGGAGGCGTGAATGACTGGGTGCCTGCCTGCACCGGGAAAGGGTTTCCCATCGATCCGTTCGGGTCCCGCGGGTTGAACCAGCGGCCCTGCAGGCCGTTGCCGGTGACCGACAGTGTGAAAGCTCCTCCTGTGCTGTATACGACGTAGTGATTGCCTCTCTCGGCAAGGCAGAAACGCGTCGACCCTCCCCCCTGGACCAGCCCGTTGTCCGGAGACATCCGCTGAAATGGCACACGTGCCTGGGACATGAAGCGCTGGAAAGCTTTCAAATCGCTTCCGGTTCCACTCCCCGCCGCGCCGCCGCAGAAAGCGGCCCACAGATTTGAACGCAACCTCGTGACGACGTTGGAATCAAGAATTCCAAATTCCTCGGCTATGTGTGGAATGCTGTACGTATTCCGAATTGCAATCACGGCCTGGTTTACCTGCGTGCTGCCGGCACTGTTCCCCGGCTGGGATGCGATAAACGAAGGCCAGGACTGATCTCCGAAAGCCCAGCTGGTGTCAAGGGTGTGGGTGGAAAGGAGACGTTTCCAGGGATTGTGATTCTGAATGAAGTTGCCGGAATCGTTTACCGATTTCTGGCTCCAGCCTTCCTGCCATTCGAGCGCGATTACGTACAGAGTGTGACTGAACGCCGATGTCCGGGCCATGGCATAGCGGAAAAGCCTGTTCTTGTCCGACTGGGAGAGTGATCCGAAGTTGCTGTCGTCGGCGAAGAACCATAGTTCGGCCAGCATTCCCGCGTCCTTGAAGCGTCGTATATACGAATCGTAGAGCTTCCATCGGGCCAGGTTCATCTTCGTGCGATCCGGATTGCCTGCCGTCCCCATCCAGGGAGTGACCGACTGAGAACTGTAGTCTCCGAGGTTCGCGAAATAGATATTTGCCTTATTGGCGGCGTGGAAATCCCGCTGCCGCGCAATTATCGCGTCACGTTGTGCGTCAGTCGTGGTTTCGCTCATGAAGGTGTGAGTTGTCCGCAGTCCTCCCGCAAGATCAAGGAAATTGCCGAGCAGGTATACGTACCCTCCCGTTTGAAAGCGGATGTACCGGCCTGACAACTCGACCCCACCCCTGTCGGAGCTTTCAACGCACTCGAACTGGCCTGAATGCCCGGCCAGGCCGGAGTCGGGGGCATCGCCGGTTACGGTTTTCCATGACCACGTTCCTGTTGTGTATGGGCAGAGTCGAGCCTTCCAGATAGAGCCGCTCTGGCCCCCGTTGCCGTCACCGTCGAAAAATCCGTCGATGATGAAACGTTTCCCTGTCGGGTCAGTGACTTCGAGTTTCAGAAGGTACGTATCGAAAGAATTTGCCGGCTGAGTCGAGGCGGTGAAAACAAGCTCCAGTGTCTTATACCTCCCGACCTCCACTGCGCCGGCGGTTCTGCCGAACACTCCGGAGCCCAAAAGAATTAGCAGGAATAAAAAAACAGTTCTTCGACCCGGCATCTGAATCCGCCCTTTCAATAAGGAAATCTGGCTTTTAACCTGCGGCGAACGAAAGCAGGAACACCGCTCGAGTGTAACGACGCCTGCGGGCGAAGTATGTGCGGATTCTCACATGCTCGATCGAATGGACTGGGTCGATACGCCGAATGAAGCGTGGGAGATCCCGTGGTGCCAGACAGCCAGGTTCAGCAGGCCCCAGAGCACGTGATTGTGATTGTGTGAACGTGACACGTGCTGGCGTATCAAAAGATTTACATAATCCAGGTTGAAATGCTCCCGGATGAGGGGTGAGGAATTCAGCCGGTCGGTGAGATAATCATGCAGTTCATCTCTCAGCCAGTTCTTGCTCGGGAAGCTGTATCCCTGCTTCTCTCGCCAGAGGATGTCTTCGGGAAGAATCCCCTTGAATGCCGTTCGGAAAATCGCCTTGGTGGTCAGTCCGGACAGCTTCCATGAAGGATCCAGGGAGGCGCAGAATTCGACGAAACGATGGTCCAGAAAAGGGACTCGCACTTCGAGTGAATGCGCCATGCTCATCTTGTCGACTTTCATCAACACGCTTCCCGGCATAGTGAAACGCAAATCGACGTAGACTTCGCGATCGAGAGTAGACCGGAAGGCCTTCCCATCGGCAACCCGTGCTATGGGGGCAAAAGGATCACCGGAAATCATCGCCCTTGCAGCAGGCAGGAAAAGGCTGCGGTCATGGTCGCCGGTCATAAAATACTGCCACCGCATGTGTCCGCCGTGTGCAGGAAGACACGATCCCTCGACAAAGCGCTTCAGAAGATTGACGGCGCCCTTCTTCTGTGGCCGGTCCGGAAGCCTGTCCACGATGGCGCGGATGACCTCGGTCCTGAGCACTCCCGGCAGAATGGAATAAAATCGGTCTATCTTGCTCGCCTTGAACCGGTCATAGCCGACAAGGTTCTCATCTCCGCCTTCTCCGCTCAGGCAGACAATCACCTGTTCCCGGGCCTTCTTGCAGATCAGATAGAAGGGAATGGTCGAAAGATCCGTCATAGGCTCGTCCAGATGCCAAATCGTATTTTCGATCTCTTCGGGGGAAATTCCCTCGATCACCAGGACGTTCGGTTTCGTCCCAAAGATCCTCGCGACTTTCTCGGCATGAGGAAGTTCACTGTAGGTCGGGTCTTTGTACGCAATAGTGAACGTGCGGAGAGGTTGATTCATGTGCCGCGCCATCAAGGCCACAATGGCGCTCGAATCGAGCCCTCCCGACAGAAACACCCCCAGCGGGACATCACTCATCAGACGTTTTCTGACAGAGTCTTCCAGAAGCGATACCAGTTCTTCCTCTGCTTCGCTCCTTGAACCTTTGAACGGTTCGACCGCAAGATCCCAGAACGGCGCCGTTTCCACCGACCCGTCTGTCACCTTGAGATAATGGCCCGGTTCAAGCTTGCAGATATCCCGGAACATGGTCTTCGGGTCGGGAACAAACTCGAATCCCAGGTACTCATACATGGATTGCAGATCAACCGAACGTTCTACTTCATCCAGGGTGAGCAGTGCCTTGATTTCCGAGGCGAAGGCAAATCGTCCTCTCCTGTGATAGTAGTAGAGTGGTTTGATTCCGAGTCGGTCCCGCGTTATCAGCAGCACCTTCTTCCGGCGGTCCCACAGAGCGAAGGCGAACAT
>JAAYAM010000303.1 GCA_012719355.1 Acidobacteriota bacterium | reverse complement strand
GGGCGGATTTCGGTTCTGACGATCAGCGGACACATCAGGATGCAGGTGGGAGACAAATCAGTCGACTTGCCGTCGAATCATGTCCTTGCACTCGAACCAGGCATCGTACACGATGTGAGGGGAGTGCAGGACAGCGCGTTCCTGCTGACCCTTGCGGCACCGCAAGCTCATTGAAGCGTCGTGGGCCCGATAGAAGCCGTCGTTCGCTCTTCAGTGCTCCATTGACGGTAGTAGTTCTCCCGGAGGTGGATCAAAGAATCGAGATCCGGTTTAAAACCGACCTTCAGTGAATTCGGGAGAGGAGCTCCGGACTGCAGTGAGAGAAAGAACGGCGATTCTCCGCCGCGCGCAAAGACGGCAACGCCTCGCGACTCGGCCATGATGCCGGTGCCGAAGAAGACTTCGATCCGGCCGATTGCTTCCCAGAATCCGGGAAGGAGCTTCCGGTCAATCGTGTTCCTTGCAGAGCTCACCTGCTCCCGAATAGTTTTCCGGTAGTTCGTGGCCGCGTTGATATAACAACTCACGACCAGTTCGTCAGATTGCTCGAGCGAGGCAAGTTCCCGGATGTGCCGTTGCAACTCTCCGTAATCCATTCCCAGACTCTTTCATGAAGACCAGCAATCGCGTGATCCGTTTCGCTTTCTCCGACGGTCGCGCGCTCGCGAGATCGCCTCGTCCAGCGTCTTCTTGAGCAGGGGCGAGTGCGATCGTGAAAGCACGTATGACATCGACTCGACGACCCTGTCGAGGTCGAAATCCGAAACGGAATCCGCATGCCGGTGGGGGATGAGATGTCCGAGGACTCCGGCTGCAAGCGTCCTGGTTTCCAGCGGGATATCCTCTGAGACGAGCACGTTCAGAACTTCCGCAATCAGGATATCGGAAGCCCTTTCTATCGTCTTTGCATACCCGAGCGCAGCATGGACAAGACCGCGGTTCTGCTTGAAACGCAGAATCCTGGCCAGTCCTACCTGGTGTTCATCCAAAGACTTTCGGGAGGCGATCTCATCAAGCTTGGCTAGAACTCCATTGAACTTGTCCAGATCGCCGAAGACGTCAGGCTGCATGAGGCGGTTCTCTGTTCAGGCGCGATTTTCTCTTCTCACGAGCCTATCATGAGGGGGACGACACCGTATGACAATCGGCGATACACTGGATTCCGCGGCGGGTTTGGCTGAAAGTCGCATCATCCATTGGATGGAAAACTCTCTACTTATCGAGGGAAGTGAGCCCTTCCCGGATGGCAAATTTGGTGAGCTCGGCCACGCTGCGGATTCCGAGCTTTTCCATCACCTGCCTCCGGTGCGTCTCGATCGTCTTGACGCTCAGGTTGAGGCGTTGCGCGATTTCCCTGGCGCTATGACCTTCGGATATGAGCTGCAGCACCTCCCGCTCTCTCGAAGTGAGCATCGACAGTCCGGAGCGCTGACGACGGGCACGGCCGCCTGCCGGCTGGGAAAGCTCTTTCACGACGATACCGGCTATGGCGGGACTGAGATAAACCTGGTCCGAAAGAACCGTGTGGATGGCGCGGGAGAGCTCCTCGAAAGCGCAGTGCTTCAGGATGTATCCGGAAGCCCCTGCCGAAAGCATTCCGGTCACATACCGCCTGTCGGAATGCATCGAAAGCGCTATCACTTTAGT
>JAAYAM010000041.1 GCA_012719355.1 Acidobacteriota bacterium | reverse complement strand
TCTTACACACCGGGGGTCACAAGTTCAAATCTTGTACCGCCCACCACCTTACGGTCAGTCGCGGCGGAGACACACTCTGCTGCTCCGGGGGGACAAGGGTGCCAGTCAGTCTTCGCGGTTCCTGCCGGCCGCGAAACAGAAGGCAAAGCCCACCAGCCCGATGCATGATCCTACGAATAATCCAAGTATGAACATTTCCATGCCCTTACTTCTACCGTGGACCCCTGCCCAAAAGTTGTGACAGACAGCACACTTGGCGGAACACGAGAGGTGTGCTGCCCCGCCGGTCAAAAAACGTAAAACATAAAACTGCTTCTTGCGTATCTATTCGTGAGGAACTGGAAAGAGACTTCGAGTACACGTTGGAAGTCACCTCAAGCACCGATCGACTCTATTCCGTCCGGTGGGAGCATGCGGCTGAATGGGCTGTGTCGTGCTCCGACGCTGCCCGACCATTTATTTGGCCGTAATCCCTTAGGAAATGAACGAGGTTGTTCAGATTTCTACTGCTGGTTTTTTGAGGACGTTGGCTATCGAGCTGATTGAATAACAATCGTGATTTTTCCTAGGACTGCTTTTTGCGCTGCGGTTTTTGTTGCTGCAGTTCGCCTCGCTTCATAGGAAAAAGCCGAACAAGACTGAAGAAAAGGGCATGAGAAAAAGTGTGTCCAAACCCGCGGGCGCGAAGCGCGTCCCGGCGGCTCGGAAATCCCGCACCAAGGATCCTGCCGCAACGGCAGGCGCTCGAATCGCGATTTGGGTGTCGCTTTCGCTGATTGTTCTTAATCTGGTCATTTATGTTCCGGTGCTGCACTACGGCTTTCTTTCGTTTGACGACCCTTATTTCGTCTCGAAAAACGACGATGTAGCCGCCGGACTGACTTGGCAGAGTATCAAATGGGCATTCACTACAGGCCACTTTGGAAGCTGGCATCCGGTGACCTGGCTCTCCCACATGCTTGATGTGCAGCTCTTCGGCATGGATGCCGGACTCCATCATCTTACGAGCCTTCTTCTCCACATTGCCAACACGCTGCTGCTGTTCTGGGCGTTTTTCCGGATGACGAAACGCTGGGGTCCAAGTGCACTGGTCGCCGCTCTGTTTGCGACTCATCCGCTGCACGTGGAGTCGGTTGCCTGGATTGCGGAACGGAAAGACGTGCTCAGTACCCTTTTCTGGATGCTGACGCTGCATGCGTACATAGCGTATGTCCGACGGCCCGGCGTGTCCCGCTACCTTGCCGTCGCCGGTTTTTTCGTTCTCGGCCTTATGTCCAAGACAATGCTGGTAACGCTGCCGGCAATTCTGCTTTTGCTCGACATTTGGCCGCTCAAACGGCTGACGCTTGATCCCATTCAAATGCGGAGCGTAGTGAAACTGACGGTCGAGAAGGCGCCACTGGCCGTTCTTTCGGTGGCCTGTGGCGTCATCACACTCAGGATGCAATGGCTTGCCGGCACGGTTCTGGAGATCGACAAGCTTTCTTTGGGCGACCGCATCGCCAATTCTCTTGTTTCATACATCGGCTACATGGGAAAGATGCTCTGGCCCGCCACTCTTGCGGCATTCTATCCTCTCTCTCCCGTCAGCTGGGGCTTGGCGGTCCTGAGTATCGCGATTCTGGCGTTGATCTCGATTCTGGCGGTAAAGTTCGCCCGTCAGTGTCCGCTCCTTCTTGTCGGATGGCTCTGGTATCTGCTGACATTGCTGCCTGTCATCGGACTGATCCAGGTGGGAGGGAAATCGATGGCGGACCGATTCACCTACGTGCCGCTTACGGGGCTGTTCGTGATTATTGCGTGGGGAGTTGCCATGCTCGTCGAAAAGAGGCCGCCTGCGTTCATGAAAACCCTTCAGGTTGCGGCCGCCGTCATCGTGTGCACGCTGGCTCTGTCGGCCCGCGAGCAGGCGCGATACTGGGAGACCGACGTCACGCTTTGGGAACACGCTTTGGAAGCGACTGGCCCCGACAACTACTTCGCCCAGACAAACCTTGCCGTTGCACTTGCCGAAAAAGGTGATTTCGACCGTGCGATACTCCATTACAAAGAGGCTCTCCGGAGCCAGCCAGGCACGGCCGAAACCCACAACGCACTCGGGGTGGCGTATGCCAGGAAGGGGCTGTTCGAAGACGCCCTGACTCACTACGATGCAGCCGTGCAGCTCAATCCTGATCTGGCGGAGGCGCACAGCAATCGCGGAACCGTTCTGGCGAAGATGGGGAAGGAGGATGCAGCTGTAAAGGCGTTTCAGCATGCCTTGAAACTCGATCCCGATAATCCCGAGTTCATCTATAACCTTGGATTCTCACTCGCCGATATGGGTAGGCTGGATGAGGCGATAATCCGGCTGCAGGAGGTTGTTCGTCTCGATGCTGAGTTCGCTTTGGCCTACAACAGGCTGGGGAATGTGCTCCTCACAAAAGGCGAGATCGAGGAAGCTATCTCGAATTACCGCCGGGCATTGAGCGTCGATCGCAACCTGGCTGAAGCTCACAATAATCTCGGGGTGGCGTTACGCGCCCTGAAACGGGACGATGAGGCGATCGTTCATTTCAGGGAGGCTCTCCGGATCAACCTGAATTTTGCGGAGGCTCACAACAACATGGGGCTGGCCCTGGTGGATCGCAGACAGGCCGCCGCTGCCATAAATCACTTTACCGAAGCGCTGCGGCTCAGGCCGGGTTCAATCGACATCATCAATAACCTGGGATATGCCCTCATGCTCTGCAATCGCAACGGGGAAGCGATCGCATGCTTCAATGAGGTGTTGCGCATGAATCCCGGCGATGCCAGGGCGCAGGAAAACCTCGCCGTCATCCTGCGCAGAAGCGACGGATCGTCCGGATACCTATGACTGCTTTTCACTTTAATGTTTGTATGATCGCTACGCCAGTGCCGGTTGCGCCGCATTGCGACTGTAGGAGTTCCGCAAAGTGGACGGCTGCCTGCTCGATATGATCGTTGCTTTCCGAAGCCGGAGCATAAATCACGGCAGCTACGTTTCGGGTCGATTCCCGCGTCTTGGTTTCCATCGAGTCTTTCACAGGATTGCCGCAAGGCCGCCAGCCGCTTCCTTCCTGCCGGCAGACACACAGGAGATCTCTGAGGTCTATGATTTGTCCGGATGGATTGAAGACATAGGATTCGCCGGCCAGACCGCGCCTGAGGAGCAGACTGTAACCGCACAGATCCAGATCGAAGACACTCGCCGGGTAACCCGATTCGAGACTCACCGCGTTGTTGACGTCGACGACCGGATTCACGAGAGGGAAGTCTCCTTCGAGCGCTGCGGCAAGAAGATACTCGCTCGAAGGTTTGCTTCGTCCCGAAGGCTTGAATGCGCCGTACCTGAGCATATTCCTGACAGCCTTTCTACGCTCAGAGGAAAGGAAACTCTCGCCGGTGGAACGTACCCGGGCCAGCAGTTCCGTCAGGAAGCCGGGACATGTCTCGGTCCTTGGGCACCCCGGAAGGCCCAGACCCCACACCAGTGCCGCGCTCAAGTCCGCGTGCTCCAGCCCGGAATCGAAAACAAGGGAAGGGAGTTCGCTCATCCCTGTAACATGCCATAGAAACGGTGCGTTGCACAACGGATCAGAAGTCACTCAAAGCCAGGGAGTCAGACTCATCGAACGGGATCATCTTTTCCGACTCAGTCCTGGCACTCCCGATTCCAGTGGATGATGCTGAAGGAAAGAGACTGCTTAATGAATCCACACCGTGTTTGTTTCTGGACAGTGCTGAAGGAGCTGGTTTAGGTGCGGCAGCGCCTTCATTTACTGAGGTACTCAGGGTAAAGGCTCGGACCATACTCCTCAATTCTTCGGCTTGACTCGACAGCTCTTCGGCTCCGCTGGCTGATTCCTCGGCATTTGCCGCGACCTCCTGAGTCAGAATGTTCATTTGGACTATGACGCCGTTTACCTGCTCCACGCCCTTGGTCTGCTGTTCGGAAGAATCCGCTATTTCATCCATCACCGCTCCGACCTTCTTCACCTGTCCGTAGATATCGTTCAGGTTTGCGAGGACTTCCTGGTTCAGCGCCACTCCGTTTTCTGAGTTATTCACGGATTCTTCAATCAGGTTCGCCGTGTTCTTGGCGGCCTCCGCGCTGCGCATAGCGAGGTTTCTTACCTCCTCGGCGACCACTGCGAAACCTTTGCCGGCGTCTCCCGCACGCGCCGCTTCAACTGCGGCATTAAGCGCGAGCAGGTTTGTCTGGAAAGCAATTTCATCGATTGTCTTGATGATCTTTGCAGTCGCGTCTGATGAGGTCTTGATGCGGTCTATCGCTTCTGAAAGCCGCTTCATGCTGTCGACTCCGGCTTCAACCGAAGCCTCTGCGACTTTCGACAGGTTGCGTGCCTGCATGGCGTTTTGAGAATTCTGCCGCGTCATGGCGGCCACCTCATGAAGGCTGCTGGATACCCCTTCAATCGAACTCGCCTGTTCATTGGCCTTCTGTGACAGGCTCTGGCTTCCTGAGCTGATCTGGTGCGATGCCGCCGAGACCTGTTCAGCGGCGATGCCGACGCGTGTGAGGGCACCGTCGAGAGTCTTGACTGTGTGGTTGACGGCGTCCTGGAACTTCGCGTGATCCCCTGAGTACTGGCCATGCAACCGGGTCGTGAGGTCTCCTTCGACAACCCTGGTCAGCACCGCAATGGCTTTTCCGGGAACCCGGACCAGGCAGTCGATCATCTCGTTAATGTACTCCAACAGGCATACATAGCCTCCCTGAGTGCTTTCGGGACGGCACCTTTCTGAAAGCTGTCCCGACTTGACCGCCTGAGTCACTCGCTGGACTTCCTGTTCAAGCGCCCGTCCCCTTTCGGCGCATAGCTGGACTGCCTTGCCGAGAAGATCATCCGTTGTCTTCGAGTGGATCTGGAAATCCCCCTGGGCAATGCGCGCAAGATGATCGATCAGGTCTTTTTGCGGAGCGATGCTCCTTCTGATGGAGGCCGCTATTTCACCGAATTCATCATCCGGAAGGAGAGCGATCCGCCGGTCAAGGTCTTCTGCATTCGTGTTTTCGGCGATCTCCTCAAGCTGCTTCAGACGCCGGCCGACTCCGTTTGAGACGAGCGCGGCCACAAGGATGCCGAATCCCATGGCGCAGAACACGAGCACTTTCATGCCGCTGAAGGCCGCAGCGGCCGAAAGGACGCTGACGACCGCTATAGCAGCGAAAAGCTTCGTCGTCACTTTGAAATCTCCTAACGAGTTCATAACCGCTCCCCCGGCTGTTCGGATTTTCCTCCCTTTTCAGGGAGAAACGAAGATTCTCAAACGCTTATCGGAGAGAGACCGCGATTCAATTAAGGGTTTAAAGCACTCAGAGCCGGTCGATTAATCGGTATCCCGCTGCAAAGCTTGCAAGAGGAGCGGAATCTATATACTCTTAGCGGTTATTTTTCGGGGATTCATGAACTACAAAGAGACATTGGAGTTTCTGGCTTCACGGGGCAACGAAGTGCAGGTACTGCACCTGGGGTTGCACCGTACTGCCGCCGTGATGCAGGCGCTTGGCAACCCTCAGAATCGATATCCCACTATCCATATAGCGGGGACGAACGGCAAGGGAAGCGTGGCTGCGATGATCGAGTCCATTCTTCGCTGCGCGGGGCTTAGCCCGGGATTGTACACGTCACCGCATCTGGTGAGGGTTGAAGAGCGGCTCCGTGTGGATGGACGGCAGATTTCAGCTTCCGCTTTCGCCTCAGTGGCTACACGTGTAAGGAATGCAGAAGCGGCTCTTCTCGAACAGAAGGTTCTGGACCGGCTGCTCACCACGTTCGAATTCCTGACCTGCTGCGCGTTTCTTCATTTCTTTCATAGGAAAGTTGATATTGCAGTAATAGAAGTCGGGTTGGGAGGAAAACTGGACGCCACGAATGTTATTCAGCCGGAGGTGAGTGTCGTTACAGGCGTGGCTCTGGACCACCAGTATCTGCTTGGTGACACGGTCGAAAAGATCGCGGTGGAAAAAGCCGGCATTATAAAGCCCGGGGTGCCGGCTGTGTCGGGATGCACCGACCGCGCGGCGGCTCGGGTAATCAGGAAGCAGGCCAGGGAAGTGCATGCTCCCTTGCTGGAAACCAGCGAATGGTGCACCGCCGTGGTCAGCAGGCGGAACCGGGGTTTGTGTACTTTTAGCCTCAGAACGCCTCTGCGGGAATATAGAAACGTTCGCCTGTCGCTTGCCGGAGAGCACCAGATCCACAACGCGACGCTGGCGGTTGTCGCAATAGAGGCGTTGAAAAGCTATATTGTAAGTCCAGCCGATATCCGCCGTGGCCTTGCCACAACAATCTGGCCCGGAAGGCTGGACGAATACAGATCCCGCCGCCGGACTCTTCTCGATGGGGCGCACAATCCGGATGGGGCCAGACTGCTGGCGGAGTTTCTTGCTGCGGGCAGGCAGAAGGAAGTTCACCTGGTTTTCGGTGCGGTCCGCGACAAGGATTTGGCCGGAATCGGAAAGTCGATCTTTCCCTGCGCAGCCAGCATACATCTGACGCCGCTTCAGAACTCAAGGTCGGCTGCGCCCGAGGAAATCGCTGCGATGCACTCCGGATATCGATCCCGCATGAGACTGCACTCGAACGCGCGGGAGGCGCTCCATGCAGCCTGGGATGAGTGTCCGGCGAGCGGCCTGGTCGTGGTGACTGGCTCTTTGTATCTTGTGGGGGATGTGCTGCCTGTGGTCACAAAACATGGTGCAGGAAAAGGGAAGCGTCTGACTACGACTCGATGCTGAGAAGGAAATCGCCTGTGTTGACCGCCATTCCGGGCGTCGCCGCGATTTCTCTGACGACTCCGCTCTTGGGCGCCCGGATGTCGTTTTGCATCTTCATGGCCTCCAGGACAAGAAGGCTTTCATCCTGCACTACTGTATCTCCCTCGTGCACCGTGACGCGAATGATCTTTCCCGGCATCTCCGCACAGACGTGCTGCAACCCCGACGCACCCTCCTCGATTTTCTTCCCGGCGGCCGCGCGGCGCGGGTCCCTTATCCGGAAAGAAAACGTTCCCGCACGGCTGGTGACCGTGCATGCATCAGTATCGACACTTACTATGGCGTCAAGGACAGTGCCGTCCAGGATAAGTGAATAGTGCCCGTCTGCCAGCCTGATCCAGTCACAGAGGATTTCCGTTCCGCCAAGTCGGATTTTCCGGCGGCCTGCGTCCGAAACGATTTCGACAGCAACTTTCTCGTTTTCACTGCTGATTTCAAGAAGCACATCACTCTCCTCAACTCTGCTAACCGCGAAACGGCAGAAACCCCGGCCGCCCGGAAAGTTTCCAGGCGTTCAGGGTATCCGTCGCCCGTTGTGCCGGGGAGGTTTCGGTCAGATCGGCGTATGCGAGGGCCGCTGCAAGGGCATGCGACTGGAAAGAGAGCGGACTCTGTTCTCCGCCTTTCCCATGCACCTGCAGGCTTTCTGCCAGTCCGGTATGGCTGCGACCGGCCAGGAAGTCCTCATTGGAAAGGAGCAGCTGAAAGAATGAAAGATTCGTCTTGATCCCGGTGATCCTGTATTCCTGAAGTGCGCGCCTCATCCTGGCGATCGTCTGAGCCCGATTCGCCCCGAATGCTATTAACTTGGCCAGCAGAGGATCGTAATGGATGGATACCTCCCACCCGGGATAGATTCCCGAATCGAGTCGGATCCCCGGACCTTGCGGCTCCTGGATTCTCCGGATGACTCCCGCCGAGGGGAAGTGCCCGCGTTCGGGATCTTCTGCGTAAATCCGGCATTCCATCGCGCTGCCATACATCCGTACCTGGTCCTGCCTGATAGAAAGGGGTTCGCCGGCAGCCACGCGCAGCTGCTCGCAGACCAGGTCGACGCCGGTCACCGCCTCCGTGATGGCGTGTTCCACCTGGAGACGCGCGTTCATCTCCAGGAAATAGAAAGTTAGATCCTTGTCCAGCAGGAATTCCGCAGTGCCGGCGTTTTCGTACCGGGCGGCACGGGCGATCCGGACTGCGGTTTCACCCATCTTCCGGCGCAGCGTCTCGTCAATGACTGGACTGGGACTCTCTTCCAGCAGCTTCTGGTGGCGGCGCTGGATGGAACACTCTCGTTCTCCGAGGTGGATAACGTTTCCGTAGCGGTCGGCGAAGATCTGGATTTCGATGTGCCGCGGATCGATCATGTACTTCTCGAGATAAAGCGAGGAGTCGCCAAATGAATGCAGCGCTTCGGATCCGGCGGCGACAAAGTCGTTCTTCATGTGCGACTCGTCTGTGACAAACCGCATCCCCTTTCCGCCTCCACCCGCCGACGCTTTCAACATAACCGGATAGCCTAACTTGCGCGCTGCACTGATTGCCTCGTCGAAGGAATTGAGCGGTTCATACGTGCCGGGTACCAGGGGAATTCCCTGCTCATGAAGAAGACTCCTGGCTGCCGTCTTATTTCCTATCAGCCTCATCGACTCAGCCGAAGGGCCGATTATCGTAATGCCGGCGTCCGCACAGGCGTCCGCGAACCGGGGATTTTCAGAAAGGAAGCCGTACCCCGGATGGATTGCGTCAACACCGGCGCGCTTTGCTGTTTCGATTACCTTTCCGATATCCAGGTAGCTCTCCGTTGAAGCGGCGGGTCCCAACAGGTATGCCTCATCCGCGAGGCGCACGTGCAGTGAAGCCCGGTCGGGTTCGGAATAGACAGTAACCGGGGAGACTCCCAGGTCGCGACACGCTCGTATGATACGCACCGCAATCTCACCCCTGTTGGCTATCAGTACTTTTCTGAACATGAGCCGATCTTCTCCGGGTTACAAAGGTATATTGCTGTGCTTCTTGGGGGGATTCGTCTCTTTCTTGTTCTGGAGCATGCGGAGGCCGGTGATCAGTTTTGCGCGCGTCATCTGAGGCTCGATGATCTCATCGATAAAACCACGGCGTGCCGCTACATAAGGGGTTGCGAACTTTGCGCGGTATTCTTCGATCTTTTCCGCGCGCAGATCCTCTGCCTTCTGCGAGGATCTCAGACCGTTCCTGTACAGGATGTTAATCGCTCCCTCGGGACCCATGACTGCAATCTCGGCACTCGGGAAGGCGTAATTCAGATCAGTCCGGACGTGTTTGGAAGACATAACACAGTATGCGCCCCCATAGGCTTTGCGTGTAATCACCGTGATCTTTGGAACGGTCGCTTCGGCAAAGGCGAAGAGAAGCTTCGCCCCGTGCCGAATGATTCCGCCGTGTTCCTGCGCCATGCCGGGAAGAAATCCCGGAACATCTTCGAAGGTGATCAGCGGAATATTGAATGCGTCACAGAAGCGCACAAAGCGCGCTCCCTTGACTGAAGCCGATATGTCGAGGGTGCCCGCCAGCCAGTTCGGCTGATTCGCTACTATGCCGACCGGATGCCCGTCCAACCTGGCAAATCCCACCAGAAGATTCTTTGCGAAATGGCGATGTATCTCGAAGAAATAGTTGTCGTCGGCGACTGATCTGATGATGTCCCTCATATCATAAGCCTTGTTGGGATCATCGGGAACGACATGATTGAGCTGCTCGTCGGTTCTGTTCCAGGGATCTGCCGCAGGCCTGCGGGGCGCATCCTCCATATTGTTGCTTGGAAGGAAACTGAGGAGCTCGCGAATTGTATGGAGGCATTCGGCGTCGTCGGCGACCGCAAAGTGGGCAACGCCGCTGGTGGCGTTGTGTGTCATGGCGCCTCCGAGTTCGTCCATGGTGACGTCCTCGTGGGTGACAGTCCTGACCACGTCGGGCCCGGTGACAAACATGTAGCTGGTGTCCTTTACCATCACAATGAAGTCGGTGATCGCGGGGGAATAGACTGCCCCTCCCGCGCAAGGGCCCATGATGGCGGAGATCTGAGGAATCACGCCGCTTGCAAGAGTATTGCGCAGAAAGATATCGGCGTAACCGCCAAGACTGGCGACCCCTTCCTGGATGCGGGCGCCGCCCGAATCATTAAGGCCGATAATCGGCGCACCGACTTTCATCGCCAGATCCATTATTTTGCAGATTTTTTCCGCTACGGTTTCACTCAGGCTGCCGCCGAACACGGTAAAATCCTGCGAGAAAACAAAGACCAGGCGCCCATCAATACGACCGGCTCCGGTAACTACCCCGTCTCCGGGATACCGCTGCTTTTCCATGCCGAAATCGGTGCAGCGATGCTCGACGAGCTTGTCCATCTCTTCAAAGCTGCCTTCGTCCAGCAGATACTGGATTCGCTCTCTCGCCGTCCACTTCGAAGCTTCGTGCTGCTTCTGACGGCGTTCCGCCCCGCCCCCTTCTTCCGCCCGGCGGTGTTGCTCCTGGAGTTCTTTCAATTTATCGAGCATTGTCTTCCGGTGGTTCTCGAATGCGCAGGTGTCTGGAGGGCTGGACTTACCTGGGCAGTTGTGGGTGATACTATACCTAGACGGTTTTCGGCACCTTCTCCCAGTCTTTCAGAAAGCGTGCGAGTCCGATATCGGTAAGGGGGTGCTTTAGAAGTTGCTCCAGTACCGTAAACGGCATGGTCGCAATATGGGCGCCTGATAGAGCGGCCTCCCGAATGTGCAGCGGATTACGGCAGCTCGCGACCAGTATCTGGGTGGGGAACTGATAGTTGGAGAAAATCCGGGCGATATCGGCTACAAGATCCATCCCCACTTCGCTTATGTCATCGAACCTGCCGACAAACGGGGAGATGTAGGTGGCGCCAAGTTTCGCGGCGATCAGGGCCTGATTGCAGCTGAAGATCAGGGTCACATTGGTTCGGATTCCATCTGCCGACAGCTGCTTGAGCGCCTTCATTCCCTCTTTGATCATGGGAATCTTGATGACGATATTGTTATGCAGCCCTGCGAGTTCATACGCTTCACGCACGATGCCTGCCGCGTCGGTGCTGACGACTTCGGCGCTGATCGGGCCGTCGACGATTCTTGCGATCTCGAGCAGGACATCCTTGAACGGACGCTTCTCTTTGCTGACAAGCGACGGATTTGTCGTAACCCCGTCAATAAGTCCGTATTCAGCTGCGTTGCGGATCTCCTCAATATTTGCCGTATCCAGGAAGAACTTCATAGTAGCGGTACCCCCGTAGTCAGGTTAAATATTATAGGACAATTCATTTGATGCGAAGGTCGGGGCCGAAATTTGCTCAGCCCTACCGTTTCTCAAACAGAGCGAGGACAGGGACGCTCTCATTCCCATGGGTGTCCACCGCTCGAATCGAATACTGATATTCCTTTTTCGGATCCACCCTGTCCCGGTAACTGGGCGTCCTGATAAATTCAGGATTGAGTCGAATCTGTGACTGGGTTCCTTTCTCCTGCCGGTGGATCACATACCCGGCAACATCCCGCGAGGGAGACGGGACCCACAGCAGAAGCACGGTCTCCCCGTCGAGTATGGCACTGAACTCTTCCGGCGGCGCTGGCGGAAATGTGTCACGTGTTTGGACCTTCAGAAAATCTGAAGGGAGACTTCGGGCGTGCGGGTTTTCGAGATTCCCCACCGTGCTGACGGAGTAGTAGTAAGTCTTGTCGAAGCTGAAGCTCCTGTCTTCAAATCCCGGTTCCTGCAGCGGCACGGAGTTTACAGGCTGGTCGGGGACCCCGTCGGGCGACGCCGATCTGTAAAGGTTGTAGCCGGCGATGCGGGCGGGCTTAGACCCGTCCGTGTTCGCAGCCGGCACGGTCCAGCTCAGCTTGACCGCTGTTTCCGTCAACTCAGCCGAGAGTCCTTCAGGCGCAGGCGGTATCGGAATCATCCGTATGGATGCCTGATTGCTCAACCCGGCCGTCTGGTCGGATTCGTTGAAAAACAGCACAGCATAGCGGTAGCCGCGAGCGAACGGTTTACCGTTGGCCGTCGCAGTAAGCCTGTCCTCAATGAAGAAGACTCCGTCCTTCAAGTAATTGGGAAATCTCGACGCGGGAATCGACAACACCCTTACTGCCCGGCTCAGAAACTGCTCGTCCGAAAGGGGCTGTCTGGGATCCCATTCCTGTGCCTCCTCAGCGAGACGAAGGAGATCCATGGCCGCTAGGGTCGTGGCCTCAGTCCCGTCCGTGTTCTGGATCGGTTTGGAAACGCTCAGAATCACATAGTCCGACAGCTGTTGCACGGACAGATCAGATGCCGGTTTCGGAATCCGGATGTCGGGAGGTTGCGGATCGGCGATCTTGGCGC
>JAAYAM010000302.1 GCA_012719355.1 Acidobacteriota bacterium | reverse complement strand
GCCGTTTGCTGTTCGCGCAACCGGTTCTCCAGTATCCTCACTTTGAATAAGATTCCCTGCCTTTCGATTCTCTGCCTGATGCTTTCGAGATCATCCGCGGTCAGCCGCGACAGTCTGGCTTCCACTTCGAGAAGAATCCGCTCGAGATCATCGAGCACGCTCGCCATCCCGAGTTCTCCATTGTGTTGCGCGGTTTGCCTGAAGATGCGGTTTGCCGACGCCAGTTCCGACACCCATTCCTGGTTACGCGGTATGTCGATCCGGCCCGTGTCCTTCGGTGCATACATGATCTCGATTAGCACGATACGGGACCGATCCAGATGGTCCGCCACCGAAGTTGAGAGCACGCGCCGCCGATCCTGATCCGTAACATTCGTTGTCGTGATCGGCGTCTCCGTTCGCCAATAGCGGCCTGACAAAAAGGCCGCCAGGACCAGGACCGCCATGCCCGCCGCCCACGCCCAGTGCCGCGGCCGTATGGCGGATTTCCACCACAACCTCCTTCTGCGCGGCAACAGCGGTTGCAGTCGCTGCCAGATTTCGCTGCCATATTCCGCGGACCGTTCAGGAACGGCAAGCGTGTCGGCAGCAGCCAGGACGCGCTGCAGGTCCCGGTATTGATCCCGGCACGACAGGCACGAAGCGAGGTGTGCCTCGATATCGACGTGCTCAACGGCCTCACCGTAGTAATAGAGGATCAACTCGCCTTCCGATACGTGATTCATTGCTCCTCCACCAGGGGACTCAAAGCGCGTCGGATTTTCCTGACAGCTCGGAATACGCTGTCCTTGGCTGCCGCGGATTGCACTCCAAGTGTGCAGGCAATTTCGTTAATGGACATTCCTTCATAGTGCCTGAGCACGAACGCGGTTCTTTCCAGTGCGCTGAGCTTTCCGAGCGCACCACTGACACGCCGGCGCACCTCTATGCCGAGGATCATTTTTTCAGGTGTGGACCGGAACTCATTATTTACCGGCACAAGTCCCTGATCCGGATCATCGGTCGCGTTGAATTCCTCATGCGTCCGTCGTTTGCGGACGCAGTCGAGGGAGCAGTTGATGGCGATGCGGTAAAGCCAGGTTCCGAAGTTCGCACGCTCCTCAAATCTGTCCAGGTATTTGTAGGCTCGCAGAAACGTCTCCTGGACGACATCCTCGGCATCCTGCTCGATTCCGGTCATCCGAAATGCCAGGTGAAAAACGGCACGGCTGTGGCGTTCCACGAGCAAACGAAAAGCCTCGTCGTTCCCACCGATAGCTTGCTCCACCGCAACCGCATCATTGTCTTCCATCCAACCCATTAGACTCGAATCGCGGGTTTTGGTTGGGAAAAAATAATTCAGAGAGTGTTTTCGTACTGGGAATGGAAGATAGCCGACATGGCTGTCGGCCTTTATCGGATCGACATCCTGCTGAATAACGAACCGGCCGGAAGAGCGTTCTTTCGCATCGAATAAGCGGCATGGCGAATTGATGCATCCTTCATCGCCATGAACGTCCACAACCCAGGCAATCAGCCCGGTGAACATAGAGCTTCTTCCCGCACGAAACGCAGATCCAGCGTGAATTCTCACTCCGGACGAATCTACGGATCCCGACATCCTTGATTCTATCCAGATTCTCGATCACGCTCATTCCATACTTTCTACGGTAGCGGTCATCGAGCTGCCTGAGTCTCGAACAGGGATAATGATCAGATGAAAAGCAATACTTCTTATTTTCATTCCGTTGGCTGCAAGTTTTGATTCGACATACTACACGGGATTGCGCTCTATGAGTGTCGTCGCCGCGGCAGCCGGGACATCGGTTCCCTGTCTTCCTCATGGCGGCATAACAGACGCGGCAGTTCAGGCCGCAGGGAGCGATGTCTGTTATCGACGTCTTTTGATCATCAGGCGTCACATGCAGCATCATTGTGTCATTCCGCCTCGCCATTCATTTGTGCGTTATATCAACGCACCAGATAAGACGATC
>JAAYAM010000301.1 GCA_012719355.1 Acidobacteriota bacterium | reverse complement strand
GAACTGGTACAGCTGCATCGCAGTCGATCGGATATGATGAATTCGGTGGCGGACGTCTTCCAAAGGGCAGCATTGAAAAACCTGTCCGGCTTGGAGGAGCTTCTGAGTGTTGCTGATACTCTCAGGTTCATCGAGAAGACCAGCGCCATCATGGAAGGAAACCCCGACGCTCTGAAGTTGGCAGGAGGTACCCTGGAGAGCTTGCGCGAAGGTTTTGACTCGTTCAGGGCGACGTTGGAGTTCGCCGAGGACATCTTTTCATGGAGCTTTCCAACGCCGCTTATTTCCCATTTCTTTGCCGACCCGTCCCACATCGCCGGTCTGCAATCAACTGCGAAAGAGCTCGAGAGAGCCTGCACTGTTGTGGTTGATCGACAAAAAGAAACAGACAGGCTGGCGCAATTTGATGCCCTACTTTGGTGCGGTTCCCAGTTCGAGCAAGTCGTGCTGGAGAGGCTTGAGCGTCGAAATCAACGCGCGTTGGACCACATTGCGGCGCTGCGAGACTATCTGAATTTCCTGTTGGCGGAAGCTGCGGCCCGTGATGAGGGAACTGGGCCCGTGCTGTCGGTCTATCTCAATGCAGGCCTTGATTACAATCGCCTGCCGCAGGCGGTGGAGTTTGTTTTCTATCGCTCCGCCGCAGAGGCAATCCTGAATGCCGATCCTCGGCTCAGGACCCATACGGGTGCGACCCACGAGGATCTCCGGAAGCGATTCCGCGAGCTTGATCGCGAATACCTCGAGCTGCGCCGCAAAGAGCTGGCCATTAAGCTGAGCAAACGCGATTGTCCCCCCGGTAACTCCTGTGGCCCGGTTGCCACACTGACTGAACTTGCGTTGATAACACGTGTCGCGGGACAGACGCGGCCGCGGATTTCTGTTCGCGACCTTGTCCGCCGCGCCGGCAACGCTATGCAAGCACTCAAGCCGTGCTGGATGATGAGTCCAATGTCTGTCGCGCAGTACCTCGAGCCGGGCAAGCTGACTTTCGACCTTGTCATAATGGATGAGGCGTCCCAGATCAGGCCCGAAGAAGCCCTGGGCGGGATTGCCCGGGGCCAGAAGGCTGTTATCGTGGGAGATCAGATGCAACTGCCGCCGACACCTTTCTTCCAGAGGCTTTCGACCGGCGGGGCCGCAGATGATGATGAATCGGAGGAAGAAACCAGGCAGGAATCAGTTCTCGAGGCGGCTGCAGGCCGTTTCCATCCGTGCAGGCGACTCAAATGGCATTACAGGTCAGAGCATGGATCACTGATCAGTTACTCAAACAGCGAGTTCTACGACAATCAACTGACCATATTCCCGTCGCCTTATGATGGTCATCCGGAATTCGGTGTCTCACTGGTGCAGACAAAAGGGATTTATGACGGCGGAATGAACCAGATCGAAGGCACGGCCGTAGTCAAGGCGGCCATCGAATTCATGAACCAGTGTCCCGACCGGTCACTCGGCATTGTTGCCATCAATTCAAAACAGGCTGAATTCATCCGGGAGGAACTGGATCGGGAGGTGGCTGTTGATGCCGACGCGGCCGCATTCGTTCAGCGATGGGATCAGACACTGGAAGCTCTTTTTGTTAAGAATCTGGAGAACGTTCAGGGCGACGAGCGGGATGTCATCTTCATCTCAACCGTCTACGGCAAAGACAGGAACGGAAATTTCTATCAGCGTTTCGGACCGATAAACGGAATTTATGGGCACCGACGGCTGAATGTTCTATTCACGCGCGCGAAAAAGCGCGTGACCGTTTTCACCTCCATGGTTCCCGAGGAAATCCACGAAGAAGGGAAGCATTGGGGCGTAAAGGTGCTGAAGGGATATCTGCAGTTTGCACGGGAGGGCATCGCCCCTACGACAGCAGCCGGCGGTGAGTGTGAGAGCGAGTTCGAACGCTGGGTCCTTGACGTTCTGCGGGTGCACGGCTATGAAGCTGTCCCGCAACTGGGAGTCTGCGGCTACAGGATTGATATCGCTGTCAGGGATCCTGACAGACCGGGAGTCTTCCTCTGCGGCGTCGAATGCGATGGAGCAACTTATCACAGCGCACGCTGCGTCCGCGAGAGAGACCGCCTGAGACAGGAGATTCTGGAGAGGCATGGATGGAATCTGTATCGCATCTGGTCTACCGACTGGTTCCGAAATCCGCGCCTTCAAACCAGGCAACTGCTGGATTACCTGCAGCGTTCCCGGCACTGACGTGCCGGGCTATTCTCGGGCGTCCCTCCGGGACTTGACGCCGTGATATTCGACATTTCCTAACAACATGGCGGAATTTCCAGATCGCAAAGATGCAACCATGAGTCACCTCTCTCGCGCCTACGTAACCAACCGCCTCTTTTGCCTCCTCGCATACAGTCTCTGCCTCCTTAACTTCATCAAACCTGCGTATCAAGGCCGGCGCACGTGTGCCGGTAGCGTGTCTCATCCTTATTCCCGCAATCTGTTTGATATTTGCTAACGCCGATTGGGAAGGTCGGGCGTCCCTCCGGGACTTGAATCTTATTTTGCGGTTTCCCGGGTTCCCGGCACTGACGTGCCGGGCTATTCTCGGACGTCCCTCCGGGACTTGACGCCGTGATATTCGATATTTCCTAACAACATGGCGGTTCGATTGGGATTGAAGACTGGCCTCCCGAGGGACGTTGATTCTTATTTGCGGTCCCTCCGGGACTTGACGCCGTGATATTCGATATTTCCTAACAACATGGCGGTTCGATTGGTTGAAGATTGGCATCCCGATGGGACTTGATTCTTAATTTGCGGTCCCTCCGGGACTTGACGCCGTGGTATTCGATATTTTCTAGCAAGATGACGATTCGATTGGGATTGAAGAGTGGCATCCCGGAGGGTACTTTCTCGGGCCGTTTG
>JAAYAM010000300.1 GCA_012719355.1 Acidobacteriota bacterium | reverse complement strand
GCAGGACCGGTTGCCCCAGTCGCACCAGTTTCACCTTGAGGACCAGCAGGACCGGCAGGACCGGTTGCCCCAGTCGCACCAGTTTCACCTTGAGGACCAGCAGGACCAACTTCGCCTTGAGGTCCGATTGGGCCTTCTACGAGACCCAGATTAAATTCAAATCCGTCTGAATAGACTGCGACTAATTCGTTTGAACTGTTCACATAAACATTGACAACAAAGCCATGATCGACTGGAATCTCTGATGCAACGATGGGCTCGATATCAATAGTCCTGGTGCCATATAGATAGTTGGCAACGCGGCATTCCACCGTGACCGAGACATTCTCTAAAGTTGGCATGGTAGGTATTCCCGAGATCACGCCCGTATTGACGTCTAGGCTCAGACCCTCTGGAAGCGTACCGCTTACGACTGTGTATACCACCGTGTTGCCCCACAGGTCTTGCTCTAGTACTGCCGAACTATCGGATACCAGAGCGCCCTGACTCAAGCCTGTTATTGTCTTTGTAGTGCCATGGTAGCCACGGAGCTTGCTGGAGTCATTTTCGACGAGCATGCCGTTTTGGTTGCCGCGGCTGTTGGCCGCTTCATAACACGCGTACATAGCGGTCATTCTTCCATTATACCATTGATGATACCCGCTTGTCGTCATTACTGTCATCGTTACTTCGGGATCGTAATCGGGTCCGTAATCAAAGTAAACGCCGCCCTTGCCATTCTCAAGTTCAGGATCCCATAATCCGTTCGCGGGACCCGCTGCGTTCATCGCGAGGCTTGTAGCATTGAGAGCGCCGTTATCGCCAGCGTAATTCGTGTCAGGTAATCCTTGGCATCCGCGGAGCAGCCCATCTACCGTGACGACTCTGCCTGCAACCCAAGTTTTGTTTATGTCTAGAGCTACTTCTTTGCCTCCAGCGTTTTGCGCATCCCACCAGTTACGGGCTGTTGCGGTAGGAGTAAAGGCACCTGCACCGTGGCCGCCCATATGGTCGGTAACTGACGTTCCTGTCCAACCCCATTGATCTCTCATCAAGCTTACGTTTGTAGCATAGCTATACGGGAAAATGACGCTTCCGATACGAGCAAACGACTGCATGTTGCCTGATGCATGACCTTCTTGGAAGGCTTTCTGTGGAAGGTTGAAATAGTTCTCTCTGAATGTCTGCTCGTCGCCCCATGTGAATAGGCTATAGCTGTTTCTGTTTGTTTCTTGATCGTTGAGGACAAAGTGCTTAATCCAACAGGAAAGGCCATTGTCTTCGGCGGCTTTGGTTACCGCGGAGAGAATTAGTCCCGCTTGAAGGCCGTCCTGACCATAGTAATGCGGATTTCGTCCGCTGAAAGGTGAACGGTGGAGGTTGCACCCAGGTGACCACCAACCCGTAGGAGCACTGTTAGAAAGTGCCGCGGAGTAGGCTTGCATCGCGCCGTGTTCGGCACAAAGTTCTAAGTTGTATGTGCGTGCAAGAAGCGGCTGGTCGCCCCAGTTGTAAATATTGTTGAGGTTGCTGGTGTTGTCTCTTGCTGCACTTCTGTTCTTTTCGACAGCATCGACTCTGGCGAGCCGTGACATGCCTTGGCTGGCAATCGATCTTATTTCATCCCATGTCAGCTGATTCAAGAACTCGTTCCACAAGGGGTTGATCGAAGCAATGCCGTCTTCGGAATACACATAAAGTGGAATTCCAGACATTTCCCTAAGCATTATGTCTGCTTTCGGATTTGCTGTCCTATAGGCATTAGAAACCTGTGTCCAACCCTCCGAAATCAAATCGAATTTGTCGCGTGCAAGATACCAAGGATCGGTTGGATCGTCCCTATAATCGAATATAGCATCAACCGGAGCATCCAAAAGGCCGGTACTTACCTTTGTCCTAGTATAGCCCGCAATGAAGTGTAGATTGGCCCTTACATAATCGTCAATATACGTGTCCTTCAGAATTTGATCGGCAGGCGTAGGAGCAACGGGGAACGTGCCGTCGAAATCCGATCTCGACATAATTGTCATTTTCGCGAGAGGATCTTTGTTGATGCCTTCACGAATCGTGTAATCGTCGGTT
>JAAYAM010000299.1 GCA_012719355.1 Acidobacteriota bacterium | reverse complement strand
GTCGCGCTTCAATCCCCGGCCGAAGGATCCCGAACTGGAGACGATGCTTGGACTGGAGGGGAAATTCGTGGCGGGCTATATAGGTACGCACGGTATGGCCCATGCGCTCGAGACAATTCTCGATGCCGCCGAAGAGATCAGGCGACTGCCGGGTGGCGACGCCTTCCGCTTCATTCTGCTGGGCAACGGCGCCCGGAAACAGGAACTGCGGCGTCGAGCCGAAGAAATGAAGCTGGACAACGTTTTGTTCCTCGACTCCGTTGGCAAGGAAGATGTCACCCGCTATTGGTCGCTCCTGGACGTTTCGATCATCCATCTGAAGAAAAGCCCACTGTTCGAGACCGTGATTCCTTCCAAGCTTTTTGAGTGCATGGGAATGGGAATTCCTATACTGCACGGGGTGGCGGGAGAATCGGCCGAAATCGTCCGGGCCGAGCAGGTCGGGATTGTGTTCGAGCCTGAAAACGTCCGCGAGTTGGTTGCAGGATTGACACGGCTCAAGGAAGAACCTGATACCAAACAGCATCTGGGCCGCAATGCTCTTGCTGCCGCGCCAAGGTATGATCGCCGCAGGCTTGCCTTGGAAATGCTGCAGATACTCGTGACTACGATCTCATCTCACCAGGCCGCAAAGAGGCAACCCCATCCCAGACGATGATTATACGCAGCCGGGTTAACGGTTGGAGAGGTACCATGAGTAGGTGGCCTCGATGCCGCTGCGAAGCGTGATGCGTGGACGCCAACCGAGCGAATTTATGCGCGACACATCAAGTACCTTCCTGGGAGTGCCGTCCGGCATAGACGGGTCATACGAGATCACTCCTCCGTAACCAACCACCTCTCTCACCAACTCGCACAGTTCCGCGATCGTAATATCGATCCCGGTCCCCACATTGATAATCCCTTCGTCGTCGTAGTTGAGCATCAGAAAAAGCGCTGCGTCCGCCAGATCATCAACATAGAGGAACTCCCTCCGCACCGTCCCCGTCCCCCAGACCGTCACGCTCGCCGCCGCCGCCTCCTTCGCTTCATGGAACCTGCGTATCAAGGCAGGCAGCACGTGTGATGTCTCGAGATCGAAGTTGTCTCCCGGCCCATAAAGATTTGTCGGCATCAGCGAGATAACATTGAATCCGTACTGGCGCCGGTAGGCCTGTCCCATCTTCACTCCCGCAATCTTCGCAATCGCGTACCACTCGTTCGTCGGTTCGAGCGCCCCGCCGAGCAGCGACTCTTCTTTGATCGGCTGCGGCGCAAACTTCGGATAAATGCACGACGAACCGAGGAAGAGAAATTTTTTCACCCCGTGCCGGTACGCGGCATGGATCAGGTTGTTCTGTATCATCAGGTTCTGATACAGAAACTCCGCCGGATACGTTCGGTTGGCATGTATTCCCCCCACCCTGGCGGCTGCGTCAAAGACGTACTCCGGTCTCTCACGCTCGAAAAATTCGTTCACCGCAACCTGGTTCGTAAGATCGAGTTCGTCAATGCTTCTGTACACCAGGTTGGTGTAGCCTTCGTCCCGGAGTTTGCGGACTATGGCCGAGCCGACCAGTCCAAGATGGCCGGCGACGTAGATTTTGTCCGTGTATTGCATGGATTGCACCTTATTGATTGGCGGCGCCCCGTGTCGCACTCCTGTGCCCCGCCTCCCGCAGTATTCTTTCGCCGCGGGCAAGCTCCATATCGTGTTCGACCATCAGGCGAACGAGTTCCTTGAATCCCACCTTCGGTTTCCATCCAAGCCGCTTCATCGCCTTTGAGGAGTCCCCCTCGAGATGCGCCACGTCTGACGGCCGGAAATAGCGCGGATCGATTTCCACATAATCCTGCCAGTTCAATCCCACATTCCCGAAAGCCTCTTCCAGCAGCTGCCGCACTGAATAGGACTGCCCCGTGGCAACTACGTAATCATCCGGCTGCGCCTGCTGCAGCATGAGCCACATCGCTTCCACGTAGTCTGCGGCATATCCCCAGTCGCGCTTCGAATCGAGATTCCCCAGATACAGCTTCTGCTGCAGGCCGTGTTTGATGCGCCCCACCCCACGCGTTACTTTGCGGGTGACGAAGGTTTCGCCGCGCTGCGGAGATTCGTGATTGAACAGGATCCCGTTGCAGATGAACAGTCCATAGGCCTCGCGGTAATTGACGGCGTACCAGTGCGCCGCAACCTTGCTTGCGGCGTATGGGCTGCGCGGATGAAAGGGAGTCTCCTCGTTCTGGGGCGGCGGCGTGCTCCCGTACATTTCAGAGGACCCGGCCTGGTAAAACCTGATCGCATCACAGCTGGAGCCGCAGAAGTCTCGCACCGCATCGAGCAGCCTCAGCGTCCCTGTCGCCACCGTGTCGGCCGTGTATTCCGGCTGTTCGAATGAAACGCGCACGTGTGATTGCGCCCCGAGATTGTAGATCTCTTCCGGCTCAACCTTTTCCAGGATGCGCCTCAAGCCAGTTCCATCGGTCAGATCGCCGTAGTGCAAAACCAGCCTGCGTTCGCTGTCATGAGGATCCTGATAGATGTCATCCAGACGATCCGTGTTGAACGTGCTGGTGCGGCGGATGATGCCGTGCACCTCGTAGT
>JAAYAM010000298.1 GCA_012719355.1 Acidobacteriota bacterium | reverse complement strand
TGTGAAAATTCCTTCTGATTTGTGCGCCTGTGAAAGCTTTATATATCAGGCCGGCCTGACAAGCCAGTCCTTAGTCCGTGGTCGCGCGAAACGGGCAATCATGTTCAGACGTATCTGTTCGGTGGGACTTGGAAGAGGGTGAGATTGACCTTCTATAATTCGTATTCGTTGATGTATGCTGTTACAAATAAAGGAGGAATCTGCATGAAACGGTTTGCTCTTACAGTAGGGGTTGTACTGCTTGTGGCAGGTATCGCGTTTGGAGCCGACATTGATGGCAAGTGGATCGGTAACATCGCCGGAATGGACGGCAATGAGATGGAGATCAGTTACACGTTCAAGGCAGAAGGGACCAAGCTTACGGGGTTCACTCCTACCCCCGACGGCCAGAAGATGGAAATCCAGGACGGGAAGATCGACGGAAACAACATTTCTTTTTCTCTCGCCTTCGGCGAGATGAAAATGGAAATGACGGGTGTGGTCTCCGGCAATGAGCTCAAATTGTCGATGGACATGATGGGATCGCCCATGGAATTCACCTTGAAGAAAGCGCAGTAGAAGTAAATCCCCAGTACAGCCACAGATTACACGGGTTCGATCGGGCACGTGTAATCTGTGGCAAATTCCCGCCTCTTTCTGTTAGAATCCCGCCCTTCAATGACTACGATCCGACAGCACAATTACGACGAAGACAAGATAAAAACGCTTTCGTCGCTCGAACACATCCGCAAACGCACCGGCATGTATATCGGCCGGGTGGGTGACGGCTCCGACTATGACGACGGCATTTACGTCCTGCTGAAGGAAATCCTCGACAACTCGGTCGACGAGTACATCATGGGCTACGGCAGCCGGATCATGATAAGCCTTGACGGTTCTCAGGTCACGGTCCGCGACTACGGCCGCGGGATTCCGCTCGGCAAGGTGGTCGAATGCGTCTCGCGCATCAACACAGGAGCCAAGTACAGCGATGAAGTCTTCCAGTTCAGCGTGGGGCTGAACGGCATCGGGACCAAGGCCGTCAATGCGCTTTCGCGCAGTTTCGAGGTGGTCAGCTACCGCGGCGGTGAATTCGCCGGCGCGGTGTTCGAACGGGGAAAACTGCTCACACAGCCGACCGGGAAAGACCCTGCGGAGCCGGACGGGACACTGGTCCGTTTCGAGCCCGACCCTGAAATTTTCGGCGACATCACTTTCCTCCCGGAACATGTCGAGCGCCGCCTCCGCCTCTATTCATTCCTGAATGCCGGGCTGCGGATCGAATACAACGGAAGACTCTTCTTTTCGCGTAACGGCCTGCTGGATTTGATCCGCGAGGAGGTCGGGGACGAAGCGCTCTACCCGCCGCTGTACTTTCACTCCAGGACTCTGGAGCTTGCCCTGACCCACACCCAGCGCTTCGAAGAGACATTCCTGTCGTTCGTCAACGGCCAGTTCACAAGCGACGGCGGAACGCACCTGAGTGCGTTCCGGGAAGGAGTGGTCAAGGCGTTCAACGAGTATTCAAAGAACCGCTTCGACGCCGACGACATAAGAGAAGGGATGGCGGGAGCACTCGCGGTAAGGTTGCAGGAGCCGGTCTTCGAGTCGCAGACAAAGAACAAGCTGGGAAGCACGGAGATGCGCGGCGAATGGGTCGCGCGGGTGCGGGAAGCCGTGGTCGACCTGCTCCACCGCAATCCCAAGGCGGCCGAGACCGCGTTGATCAAAATCGAAGAGACGGTGAAGCTGCGCAAGGAGCTGCAGTCGATCAAGAAAATGGCGCGCGAGCGCGCCCGCGCCACATCGATACGGGTGCCGCAGCTGAAGGACTGCAAGATCCACTACAATAAGCGTACCGGACACGGCTCGGAATCGATGATCTTCATAACCGAGGGGCAATCGGCCGCGGGATCGATCGTCAGCTGCCGCGACGTGAACTTTCAGGCCATCTTCACCATGCGCGGCAAGCCGCTGAACGTCTGCGATCTGCAGCGGGATGTCATGTACAGGAACGAGGAGCTGTACAACCTGATGCGCAGCCTCGACATTGAAGACTCGCCCGAGCGTTTGCGCTACCACAGGATCATCCTGGCAACAGACGCAGACGTCGACGGCCTCCACATACGCAATCTCCTTCTGACCTTCTTCCTGCGCTTCTTCGAGCCGATCGTGCATGAGGGGCACGTGCACATCCTCGAGACTCCTCTTTTCCGCGTCCGCAACTCCAGAAAGACCGTCTACTGCTATTCGGAGGAGGAAAGGAATCTCGTCGTAAAGGAGATGCGTGGAGCCGAGGTGACGCGGTTCAAGGGACTGGGAGAGATCTCGCCGGCCGAATTCAAACGTTTTATCGGGCCTGACATGCGCCTTACGCCCGTCCGGCTGGCGAACCGGCACAGCGTGCCCGCGATTCTCGGATTCTATATGGGCCGCAACACGCCCGAGCGCCGGCAGTACATAATGAACAGCCTCGTGGTCGAGGCCGAAGCGTAGCACGCTGAGATTGAAGAAATGAGTGAGGGACAGAAAGAACTCTTCGGCGAGATCGAACCCCGTGCCGAAGCGACTCTTCCAAAAGGGAACGGCCTGCAGGCGACCGGCGACGGTCCGCTCAAGGAGCTGATGGACCGCAATTTTCTCCAGTATGCGGCCTACGTGATACGTGACCGTGCGATCCCCGACCTTGACGACGGGCTGAAACCGGTGCAGCGCCGGATACTCTATTCCCTGCACCAGAACGACGACGGCAAGTTCATCAAGGTGGCGAATATTGTCGGCTACTGCATGCAGTTCCATCCACATGGCGACGCATCGATCGAAGAGGCGCTGGTCACGCTCGCAAACCGCCGCTACTTCATCGAGCGCCAGGGGAATTTCGGCAACCTGCTCACGGGAGATCCGGCAGCCGCCGCCCGCTATATCGAATGCAGGCTCACCGACCTTGCCCGCAACGAAATCTTCAACGACGACCTGACGGACTTCGTGCCGAGTTACGACGGACGGAAGAAGGAGCCCGTAAGACTGCCCGCAAAGATTCCGATCCTGCTGATGCTCGGCGCCGAAGGGATCGCGGTCGGGATATCGACCCGCATCCTGCCGCATAACTTCACGGAACTGCTCGAAGCCCAGATCGAAATCCTAAACAAGAAACCGTTCTCGCTCTTCCCGGACTTTCCGCAGGGAGGATTGATGGACGCCGCAGCCTACGACAACGGGCGCGGACACGTCCTGGTGCGGGCCCTCATCGAAAAGAAGAACGACCGCACGCTCGTGATACGGGAGATTCCGACCGGCACTACCACCGACTCCCTCATTGCATCGATAGAGGACGCGGCAAAGCGCGGAAAGATAAAGCTGAAGAGCATTAACGACTTCACGGCCGAACATGCCGAGATAGAGCTCCATTTCCCTCCTGAGCAGGATCTCGACCGTGCCATGGGAGCGCTGTACGCTTTCACGCAATGCCAGGTTCAGATCGCAAGCCGCATCGTCGTTATCCGCGACAACAAGCCGGTGGAGATGGACGTAAGCGAAATCCTGCGCTACTCGACCACGCGTTTGCTGGCGATTCTGAAACGCGAACTGCAGCGCAGGCGCCGCAAGCTCGCCGACGAGATGCACCATAAGACCCTGGTGCGTCTTTTCGTAGAAAAGCGGATTTATAAGAAAATCGAAGCCTGCCGCTCGGCTGATGAAGTGCACGCGGCGGTAAGGGAAGGGCTCGCGCCGTACACGGATGAACTGCAGCGGGACATCACGCATGATGACGTGGAAGGACTGCTCGGCATCCCGATACGCCGCATCTCGCAGTTCGACCTTGATAAGAACCGGAAAGAGATCGAGCGGCTGGAGAGAGAGATCGGAGAAGTGGAACTGGACCTCTCAGGACTCGTTCCTTACGCAATCAGGTATTTGAGAGGGGTATTGAGAAAATACGGTGCCGAGTATCCGAGGCGCACGCGGATTACGACCTTCCGAGAGATCTCGGAGCGCGATCTGACGGCGCACGAGCTCTCGATCAACTACGACCGTGAGAAGGGATATATCGGGCACAAGATTGCGGGCGAGAAGCTGCTCGCCTGTTCTCCGCTGGACAGGCTGCTCATTGTCTGGAGAGACGGCAGGTGCAAAGTGGTAGCGCCGCCTGAAAAGCTCTTTGTCGACGACAATCTTATTTACTGCAGGATCCTCGATAGTGAACGCGTGATGAGCGTGGTGTACGAGCTCGACCTGTTCACGCATTTCAAGAAATTCACCGTCGGACGTCTCGTGAGAAACCGGGAATCCCGGATCGCGCCCAAGGGGGCAAACATACGGTATTTCACGGATGAGGATGCCGCGGCGCTTTACGTGCGCTACCGGCAGGACGCAAGAATCAAGATCCGGCAGCAGCGGTTCACAATCGAACGGCAGCCGGTGCGCACGAGGGATGCGAAGGGTCCGGTACTGACGGCGAATCCGATCGAGTATGTCGGCGCGGAAAAGGCTTCCGACTGGAACGACGACCTTACCGGCCCTCCGGGAAGATTCATCGAAAGCTGAAAAGGCAAAAAGCCCGGCTTCTGTTTCGAAGCCGGGCTGGTGTCTACTGGTCGAGTCTGGTAATCGGGGATGTGTCACTTCCTCCCAGGCTGGAAGATACGCGAATGCTTTCCCCGGCTGCCGGCTGCGTAACGCCCGCCAGCACGATCTGGTAGAGGCCGCCGCCCAGGTTGATCATCGGGCCGCCCTGAACTGTATTGCCGTCGACATCCGTGTACGGCTGCAGTGTGAGCACGACGCCCGGATCGACGATGGAAGAGGTGGCCGTTACCGTGAGTCTCCCTCTGTCGGCCCGGTACCGCACCTGGGTGATCGTGACGGTATCGGCAGCCGCATTGATTGTCACTGAAGTGAATTCCGCCGCCGACTCGATACCGAGCTGATTTGTCGCCACGACCTGGAACTGCAGAGTTGTGCTCGGAGTGCCGACCGGAAGGCTGGCCGTGAAGCTGATCGTCGCTCCATCAAACGGATTCGGACTCAGAACCACGGGAGTCCCGCTCGTCTGGGTCCAGCGGAAGGTCAATGGCAGATGACCTCCGGGATCCGTTCCGGTGGCGGTTATGTTCACCTGCTGATCTGCGGTGACCGACAGCGCCTCTATGTGATCAACAATCGGCGGCGCGGGCGGATTGACGGTAATGCTGATTGTATCGACTGCATCCCCTTCCGAATTCGATACCGTGAACTGGAAGGTCAGCACAGTTGGAGCATCTACAAAGGGCGCAGTGAAGGTTGCGTTAAGCTGGGCGCTGCCCGAGAGCGTTACCGGCGGGAGCCCTCCGAACCCGGTTTGTTCCCACAGGTATGCCAGCGGGCTCGTCCCGGTACCGAATCCGCTCAAGGTAACAACATCGGCGGACCGCACCGTCCTGTCGGGACCGGCATTGGCGGTGGGCGGCACCGGTGTGGACGTAGCGGGAGTGGTGCTGACAAGCATTTCTGCACTGCCGCCGTGTTCAGAAACGACAGTCACCCTGTTCGGTGGAGCCGACATCGGGAGCAGGATCTCGCCGTTTACGAGTTCTTCCTCGCCGTAGAACAGAGATGGCGGGCCGGCCGAGTCGCTCGAAGTCGCCTTTATGGACAGTTGCCCACCCGAATAGAGAGCTTCTGTGATGAATACCTGGTCTGTGACATTTATCTGCCGGTAGGTGGGGGCTGTCACACCGGGGGTGGTATCCTTGATGCAGATCGAGGCCGGTATGTCGTCCGGCAGGATCTGTCCCCAATAATTGTTGCCGGTGTTATTCATCGGAGTGAGGATGACTCCCGGACCGGTCGGATCGGTCAAGACTCCTCCCACCCCGGTTCCGCAGGCGGCATTGAAGAATGAGAGTTGAACCGTATCGGCGGGAACCGGTGGATTCGGAGGAATACGTCCCTGCATGCCTGCGAAAGCGGTCGCGTAGACATCCAGCTTGATGCCGTCTCCCGACCTGGTATAGCTGGCCCGCTGAGCGCTGATATCGGCAGGGATGTTGTCGACGATTCTTCCTATCCATTCCGAGAAAAGATCCACCGTGAAGATCTCGGTTTCGGTGCCGTTCTGCAGTCTGGTGACGCGGAAATAATTCTGGCCGACGGGACTGCCGGTCACCCGGTGCAGGTTGTTCGGCTGCGCGATGTGCAGTTTACCGGAGGGGCCAACGACGGGAGGAAGCTCGTTTCCATTGGCGTCGACGGGTGTGAGAAAAGGTCCCCATGGGAAAGCGAGAACGCAATCAAAGCGGCCCGGCGAGCAGGCCGATCCCAGATCCACGGTATGACGCAGTCTGCCGCGGTCATCCGCCTGCAGGCTCTCGAAAACACCGTAGGGGTGGTAAACCCTGTAAGTCGCGTTGGGTACAGCATCATCCCATCTCACCCGGATCCGGCCGAAGACCATTTGATCTCCGTCAATGGTCTCCTCATTGGCGAAAGTCGATTCGACGGCCAGCTCCAGCGTCGCCTCCGTCGCCGGATCTTCGGCGACGGTCATGTAGTAGAAATGTTCAACTGACCAGTTGTCAAAAGGAACCTCCGGAAGACTGCCGGGGTCAGGAGGCTCCGCGGCACACCAGTCCAGTTCAGCAGCATTCTGGGGTGTGCAGAGTTCGAGCGCAAGGCCCGTCGTATCCTGGTACCACTGGGGGAAGCCGTGCTGCGGGTCCACCGGACCGACCCTGAACAGCCCTTCGGCGAAGGCCGTCCCGGTAGGGATGACAAACAACAGCAATACCAGGCATCCGGACACACCAATACTCTTCAATCTCATACGCAGTTCTCCTCTACTATGCAAAATCAACCTGTTCGGGACATTCTTGTTTCGATCAGACCCGGTGGAACCTTTTCCTTGCTCCGAAAAGGACGCCGAGAAGACCGGTCGTCAGCAGTAACATCGTTCCGGGTTCTGGAACAGGAGTGGCCGCGATATCCGCCACAGCCACGCCGTTGTAGGAAAATTCCAGGGAATCATCCAGGAAGTTGAAAACGTAAAGGCCGTCCGACAGACCTTCGGTGACGGTGAACGTCGCGTTGAGCAGCGATCCCACGGGGAATAGCGGAAAGGCGAAGCCGATTCCCAGTTCAACATCACCCGGCAGCAGACTGGAGCCGCTGAGCAGGTGGTTGGTGTTGTCCAGGGGGCCGCCGTCATCCAGCTGTGTCTGCAGGGCCCCGTTGCGATCGATCTGCCATAACCCGGGGAAGCTGACTGTGTCGCTTGTGTCAAACACGACGCCTAGAGGTTCCTCGGTATTTGCGTTGAGGTAGCCGACAAAAAGAGTGTTGGTGTAGTCCACGCCGCTGTCGTTGAGCACGGTCCAGCGGAACTGCGTGAGGGCGCCGGAAACCGGATCAAAGGTCGGGGTCAAGGTAGTAGTCATTCCGGCAAGCGTAAAAGGTCCGGCTGCCGGAATGTTGTCCTCGATTCCCGTTACGGAATT
>JAAYAM010000297.1 GCA_012719355.1 Acidobacteriota bacterium | reverse complement strand
TCAACATCCCGTCTGTTCAAGCTATTACATCGCGTTCACTGGAGCCCACGACCAGGATTGAACTGGTGACCTCGTCCTTACCAAGGACGCGCTCTACCGACTGAGCTACGTGGGCTGGGTTCTGGAGAGGGAGACGGGACTCGAACCCGCGACCAATAGCTTGGAAGGCTATGACTCTGCCAACTGAGTTACTCCCGCCCTCTGTTCAAAATCCTGGTGGAGAGGGGAGGATTCGAACCTCCGTAGTGCCGAAGCACGCTGGGTTTACAGCCCAGTGCCATTAACCACTCGACCACCTCTCCAGAATATGCAAAGCATGGAAACTTCTGCAACGCTATGGTCACCGCCAGGGAGCTTACAGGCGTGCCGACCGGCGGGAGCCTTTTCCCGCCGACCGCTGGGTTCCGCAATCCCAAATTCTTCTTTGTGTTACGGCCTCGTTCCTGAAGCTGGCGAGAGGATTTGAACCCCCGACCCGCTGATTACAAATCAGCTGCTCTACCGGCTGAGCTACGCCAGCATTGACAAAGCCCTGAGTGTAGCATGCGACACTACCCTCTGCAACTCAAAAAACAGATCTTCCTACAAGAATCAACAGGGGTTAGCTGTCGCTCACATTCACTCCACCCGAGACTCTGCCCCTCAAAGAAAGGCAATCGATATGTTGTTCCCTGAAATGGACTTCAGTCAAGAGAATTCATTACGGAAACCGAAGAATTCCGCCCCTTACTGCCGGAAAATCGATTCGTGATGGTGCCGGCTCACCACGTCGGATAGCCGCCTGTCGAACATGCGCGAGTGCAGGACTCCGTGACGCTGCAGAAAAAGACGGAGCATGACCCCGACCGTCTTAAGACCATACACCATGCTCACTCTGAAGTTCACGCTCGACGCTTCGGGAAAATACCTGGCCTGCACCGGGATCTCCCTGATTGTGAACCCCATGTACACAGCCTGGGCGATCATCTGGGAATCAAAGACGAAATCATCCGAGTTGAGCAGGAACGGAACCGTGCTCAGAAGCCTGCGGCTGTAAGCCCGAAACCCGCTGTGGCAGTCCGTCAGTTTCGTTCCGTACACAATGTTCTCGGCTTCGGTCAGAACGCGGTTGGCGGCATATTTCCACAAGGGCATTCCCCCTTCGAGCGCGCGGCCATTGAGGATTCGGGAGCCCATAACCATGTCCGCATCCCCGGAGAGAATCGGCGCAACCAGCTCAGGAACGAGCCTGGAGTCGTACTGGTGGTCGGGGTGCAGCATCACAACTACGTCCGCCCCTTCCTTGAGCGCCTCGAGATAGCAGGTCTTCTGATTTCCGCCATACCCACGGTTCTGGATATGGATAACCACCGACAGTCCCAGCGCTCGGGCGACTTCGACGGTCTGGTCCTGGCTTACATCGTCGACCAGGATAATCTTTGAAATCTTCTCCTTCGGGATGTCGGCATATGTCTTTTCAAGAGTCCGGGCGGCGTTGTAGGCCGGTAGCACGATTATTATTCTGGGATCTGAATTCATGTGTCACACGCAATAAAGGTCGCTCTTGTACAGATCCTCTCTGCCGTTGAACCAGCGAACCGTCTTCTCCAGTCCCTCGGCCAGACCCACCATCGGTTGCCACTGCAGCCGTCTCTTCGCCACCTGGTTGGAAGCAAACAGCCGCTCCACCTCGCTGTTTTCGGGACGGCGCCTCCCCTGTTCGGAGACGATTTCCAGCGTCTTCCCAAGTATGTCACCGATCATTCCTGCAACCTGTTCAATTGAGTACTCCGCCTGCGAACCGAGCTGGATCGTTACTCCGTCAATGTCGGGAACCGAAGCGGCAGCCAGGAATCCGCGGGCGGTATCGGTGACAAAAGTCAGGTCACGCCTGGTATCAATGCTTCCAAGGCGCACCTGGTCCGATTTCAGCGCCTGAACGATTATCGTCGGAATGACCGCGCGCAGCGATTGCCTCGGTCCATATGTGTTGAAGGGGCGAAGGATCACTACGGGCAGCCCGTAGGTTCTGTAGTAGCTCTCTGCGAGCTTGTCGCTCGCGACCTTCGACGCGGCATAGGGAGACTGTGGGTTCAGCGGATGGCTTTCATCCATCGGGACGTACTGCGCCGTGCCGTACACCTCGCTGGTGGAAGTCTGAACGACCCTTTCGACTCCGCATTCGAGACTGGCCTGCAGAACGTGAAGCGTCCCGAGTACGTTCGCATGGACGACGTCGACGGGATTCTCATACGAATAAGGGATCCCGATCAGGGCCCCGAGATGGAATACCCGCCGGCATCCCCGGACGGCTTTACGGACGGCCTCCGGATCGCGCAAATCTCCGGCCATAACCTCGATCTGCTTCAGGCCCTTTCTGTCGAGGTCTTCCAGCATCCCCCAGTCATTCCGGGAATTGTAGTGCACAAACGCCCGCACCTCCGCTCCCTCGGCGAGGCACAGTTCGCACAGATGGCTCCCGATGAAGCCGCCTGCCCCGGTAACCAGTACCTTGGACTTGGACAACTCTCGCATATGTCCGGTTATCCTACCCCAGGGTTCCCTTCAACGCCAAATCCATTACGCAGTTTGGACCTTTCTCCTTGACAGTCTAGGCGGAACGACATACATTGTTTTCACCTAGATCGTCAAGGAGGCACACAGATGCCCAAATACCCGGATCCGGACATGCTTCAGGGGACGCTGGACATGCTGATCCTGAAAACAGTGGCTTCGGGGCCCATCCACGGCTACGGAATTGCCATGCGCATCCAGCAGATCACTCAGGATGTGCTGCGCGTGCGGCAGGGATCTCTTTACCCGGCGTTGTATCGTCTCGAGCGGAAACGCTGGATCGACTACGACTGGGGCACCTCGGAAAACGGCCGCCGTGCCAAATACTATCGCCTTACCAAACAGGGGCGAAAGCAGCTCGCCACCGAAACGGAGAACTGGGATCGGCTCTCCACCGCAGTGAATCGGCTTCTTCAGACCACATAACAGGGAGGCCCTATGATCCGCCTGCCCGGCCGTACAGGAATTCGTTCGCTTTGGGGCAGAAGACTCAGGGAGTACGAGATGGACGAGGAGATGATGTTTCACCTCTCCCGTCTGATCGAAGACAATCTAGAAGCAGGCATGAGTCCGGCAGAAGCGCGCCGTGTTGCCTTGCGCGACTTTGGCGGGATCTGCCAGCTGAAAGAGGAGTGCCGTCAAGCTTCAGGATTCAGGTTCATCAGGGAGACGCGGCAAGACTTGCATTACGCCGTTCGGCAGTTGCTCCACAACCCGGGGTTCGCGTTTCTGACTATTCTGGTACTGGCGCTGGGAATAGGCGCAAACACCGCGTCCGTCGGCGTTATCGATCAGCTGATCTTCCGCCCGCTGCCGGTTCTGGAACCGGAGCGGCTGGTGAGTATTTCACAATCGTCGTATCTGGATTATGTCGATATCCGAAATGACGGCCAGGTTTTCTCGGACGTGGCTGCAACAGATTTCGCGGGCTATGAAGTATGGGATTCAGATCATTCAAGGAATCTGTCGGTCAGGTCCGTCTCAGCAAACTTCTTCGATGTGCTCGGGATCAAAATGGCGGCTGGACGATCATTCTATCCCGAAGAAGATCGACTGTAGTCAATATCGCGAAATCTATGGGAGACTCCGTCATAGGCCTGCAGGACCTGGAGCTTGCATTTGATCCGAGGATTTTCTTCCTTGCCGTGTTCATCACCATACTGGCCAACGTTATCTTCGGATTGCTCCCGGCGTTCCTGGGATCGCGGGTTGAACCCGCGGCGACCCTCAAAGAGCAAAGCTTTCATGGCAGAAGTGCCGGTCCGCGCTGGCGGCGGATCCTGATTGTCGCCCAGGTCGTACCCTCTTTTGTCCTTCTTGTCGGGGCCGGCCTGTCTATCAGGTTTATCCTGCGGTTCGAGTCAACGGATCCCGGATTCGATTTGAACGTGCTCGTGGTAAACCCAGGCGCCCCCACCTACGACCGGAGGGAGAACAAGGGCTATCGCGCAAGGGTTTCAGAACTTATCAATGCCTTGCCCGGAGTTCACTCCTCGGGCTGGGCTGTAAGTTCTCCTCCGGAGACTGCAAGCGGCTTTGGCCAATACATTCGCCCCGAAGGGACGAATTCCGGCGAAGACAACTACCTCTGGATTGACTGCATCCTCAGGCAACCGTTCGATGCTGCAACGCATCTGCTAAAGTCCCCTCCCCCGTTTCCCGACACCGGACACAGAGCCGGCTCCATGAAATGAGTTCCCTCGATCCGGGCACCCATATTATCGTTTACTATCGTTGTATCGCTTTGGATGGCGCCGGTCGGCGTCGCAGCCGCCATCCCGACAAGAAGAGCCATCTTCGGACCTAATGAAAGCATTGCGATTTGAATAGCTGCGAATAACATTCATGATCCTGGATTGAGGAGGCTGCTGTGGCTGAACGAGGAACGGACATCGCATCAATTATCATCTCAATGGAAAAAGCTGCACTGGATCGGCCGGACGCCGGGGGATTTCTCGAAATATCTGATCCCGATGTCATCTATATGGACCCGACTCTCGACAGGCCGATCTACGGTCTGGACTCGCTGACTGCCTATTACGCCGGATTCCCCGTCAACGATTCTGTGCCTCCAGGCAAGATGCTGAACTCCAAAGTGCAGGTCTTTGGCGACGTTGCCGTCCTCACATTCAACTTCAAACGCGGCGAGAAACCCACCCATGGTTGGAACGCCACGGAGGTATACCGCCGGACGGAACAAGGCTGGCGCATCGTCCACACTCACTGGGCATATGTGAAACCGGAGATGCCTTAAATCCGCGGCATGGTGCAACAAAGTATAGTTTTTTGCATAAGCCGCCAAACACGGCCGCCGATCACTCTCCAACAGCACACCAAAGAGACATCGCGGAATTCCAGGTCACCGGTGCACGCGAACAAAACCTCTGCTGGCCCGGTTCTTAAGCGCCTGAAGTGAGCCCGCATTTCCTCGCCACACCTACCGGGAGGTCGTAGAAACCCAAACGTCCCTTGACGGGCACGGCCGGCAGTTTCTGAATCATCCTCATCTCCCAGACGTACTTCCCTGTGGGATCAACCAGAGCGGCTTTCTTGTCCTGCCTCCGGCCTTCCCGAACATTGAACAGATCAACCAGCGCGATTGTCACTCCATTGGGAGCATTTTCCAGACCATGCTCCTCCAAGGCTATTCGGTTTGGTTGCTTGGAGGACACTATAACCAAGGGCCCCCGATAGTTCACCTTCCAGCTTCGGACTTCCAGCGTCTTGATCCCATTGGCGATGAGCGTTGCCCAGGGTTGCTTTATGGACAGGGCCTTCATTCTCTCCTCCTTCTGACGCGGCCTGAAAAATTCGAGATTTTACCAGACAGGCGAGGTTTCCGCTTTCGACTTTCCTAATCGAGGAGGATTAGTGCTAGGACCGAGAAGTATTTGGTGGAGGGAACGACGACCTACCGCAAAACAGTCTCAAAACGCACGGTCCTCGTAACTCCTTGATAATAAACGCCGAAGTCATTTCACACAACAACTTCCCGACAACCCGACCAGAGAAACGAATTTCTCCCCTGATTTCCCGGCACCGGACGAGGGTGACGGGTTTGCAGTAAAACCGGATACCTGGCGCTGAACCGCAACAACTTCGAATCCGGTTTTCGGACGCCGGTTCGGTTCCCAAAACGGGAATCGAATTGCCGCCCGGATCGGCTTACTGCAGCCCATATTTTTTCTTGAAATCTTCAATCCAGTCTTCGTGTCCGCCCGATTCTTGTATCGCCTCAACAACCATTTGAATGGTCAATCG
>JAAYAM010000296.1 GCA_012719355.1 Acidobacteriota bacterium | reverse complement strand
GCCTTTGTTGACCACATCGTAGAAGTTGCCGAACTCCGCATTCCGCATCTCCGCCCCGGCATTGTATGCGGCAGTAACGCCATCCCCGCAGGCATTGGCCCACATGCGCATAACACCGAAGTCGCAATCACCATTCGCAAGGATTGTGGCTTTCGAATTGATGACGGTAAAACCGCCATTGAGTAGGCTGAAGCCGACAGCGCCGGTTATGCGATCCTCCTGCTTCAGCAGTTCAACCACCTGGGTCTTGTGCAGCAGTTCAACTCCCAGTTTCTCGGCTTTGTTTCTGAGCGGCCGCATCATGTCCAGATCTGCTGCGGTAATGGACCATCCGAAAGGCAGCCGGGCGATATCCAGTTCGCCTGTCGATGTTTTCATTACGTTGACACCCCAGGCTGCCAGCTTCTGTGCGGCGCCATACGACTCCCGAGCCATCGCGTAGAGCAGTTCCTGATCATTCAGGTAGCATCCGATGTTCTTCACGTGAAAATCGATAAAGGCTTCAATGTCGTCACCGGGCGCAAGAACCCAAAGAACTCCGGCCCCCTTGTTCGCTTTTCCTCCCCAGCCGATCGTCTGCTTATCCACAAGCAGCACGGCTGTCTCCGGCGCCAATTCTTTGATTCTGATTGCTGCGGCAAGGCCGCCAAACCCGCCCCCAATGACGAGTACATCGGTATCGTATGTCTTTGGATTCTCTGCTCCCTCGCTCATCCTTTGGTTCTTCCCTCCGCAATCTGCAACGCTCAGTATGGATTGACCGATTGCCCCGGCATCTGCGGTATGATGTTGATGCATTGAGACGGACAGTTGATTTCGCAGGTAAAGCACCAGACGCAATCCCGCTCGTAGGCAACAACCGGCTTCTCTTCCTCGTCGTCCCACCGGATCACGTCCACGAAACATGCCTCTGCACAGGTTCTGCAGCCGGTACATTCATCCAGATTTATCTCGAGCCGGGCACTCATGCTCTCTCCAATTCTGCAGTGAGATTCATGCGATCACCGAACCGCCGAATTCTCCATAGATTTCCGGAAGCAACACGGACAGATTGCTGAACTCCCGTACATTGTGCCGCGCCAGCCCCTGAACCGCGATTGCCGGGACTGAGACTCCCGGGGGCAAGGCCAACTCAGGTTTGCCTCGGGAAAACCGATACCCCATCCAGAAGCGCGTACGATGTTCGAGGCCGTCTGGAATTCTCCTGAAGATATGACACATGATGGACGGGACTCTGATGGGCCTGTCCGTTTCTGTAGCCGGGCTGGACCAACCGAAGCCGCCCACGAATGTTGAAACATACGGTTCCTTCCATCGCGTCATATCAAAACCGAAATCCCTGGGCGACAGGAATGTGATATCGATGTTTTCCATCCCGCAATTGCAGTCTTCCGTGACATGGTGCGTAACGCCCCAGTTCTTCTCAGATACCGGTATGTCCGGGTTGAGGATTCTCGCGCGGTCCTCCGGGCTCAACGCAATGCCGGCATGCTGCGGCGGGTACCATATGCGATAGCGCTGGCTGTCGAGCGGATGCCAGCAGAACCACCAGTCGATCATTTCAGCAGTCACGTTCCTGTATATGTTCCGGTTGGCTATGAATCCTGCGCCATTGGGCAGGTTGCACCAGCCGATTTCCACCTGCAGGTCTCCCGGATTGAGCAGATCATTCATCTGCTCCGGGCACATGGCCTTCGCTGGATCACAGGGCCTGTCCATCATCGCCAGATGCGCGGGATCAGGCGACACAGGATCCCGGTAGTACTTCGCATATGCTTT
>JAAYAM010000295.1 GCA_012719355.1 Acidobacteriota bacterium | reverse complement strand
ATTCGCGCACCGGTTTGATCTGCCGCCACATCCACAATCCGGGCCCTGAGGGATACATCTGCATCCCGATGATGGCCCAGAGTGAAGCGCTCGGCGTGCTGCATCTGATGCAGCCCGAGAATGTGAAGATGACGGAATCAAAGCAGCGCATGGCTATTACCCTTTCCGAGCATATCGCCATGGCGCTTTCGAATCTGCGGCTCCACGAAACGCTCCGCAGCCAGTCCATCCGCGATCCTCTCACAGGACTCTTCAACCGCAGATTCATGGAAGAATCACTGGAACTGGAGTTGCGGCGCGCCGCCCGCAATCAGCGACCTCTCGGGATGATCATGATCGACCTCGATCATTTCAAGTACTTCAACGACACCTTCGGTCACGAAGCGGGCGATCTTCTTCTGAAGGAACTGGGCGCACTGCTCAAGAGCAATATCCGCGGCGAGGATATAGCGTGCCGCTACGGCGGAGAGGAGTTTACCCTGATACTCCCCGAAGGAACCGGCGCCGTGACGCGGCAGCGTGCCGAGTTTTTCAAAGAGGCGATTCAGCGCCTCGACGTACAGTTCCGCGGCCGGCCCCTGGGGAAGATCACGGCTTCGATGGGTGTCGCGGTATTCCCGGACCACGGAAGAACCCCCAAGGCGCTCATCGCCGCCGCCGACAAGGCCCTCTACCGGAGCAAGAGCGCGGGCCGCGACCGTGTCACCCTTGCCGGCTGACCTCGTGCAATATATTTTTCGTTTCTGAAAAAAGGAGGACAAGTATGAAACATTGCGTGATTTTTGCGGCAGTGGCGGCGATGGCGATCGTGTTGTCCCTGGGGCCGGGACCGGCCGTGGCCGGCGAAACCGTGACTCAGGAGACGTTGCTGGACCGGATTCAGATCGAAGATCTGCTCGTGCGGTACTACGTCGATATGTCCGCCGGGAAAAGCCACGATCTGGCGCAATACTACACCGAGGACGCGGTTCTCGATGTCAATGGAACCATTTCCAAAGGACGCGCCGCCATTGAGAAGCTCTACGGCGGCACCGAAGGCGGCCGGCCCGCACAGGAAGGTAGAATGCACATGATTCTGAGCAATCCGGTGATCAGTGTCGATGGGAACACCGCGAAAGCCTGGGTCATCTGGACCGGAGTCATGAACGACAATATAAGGACGGCTCCACGGCTGCTGGAACAGGGGCGTGAGTATGATGAGCTCGTGAAGCGCAACGGCCGCTGGTACATCCAGAAACGATTCGTCACCGCCGACAGCGGCATGCCCGCGATGTGGGACAGCACCTACAAGCCCCGCGAACACCGGTAAAGAAACCCGGAACCGGCAATCGCTATTATTGCGGTTCGATTGCCAGCGATTCGCGATAGATTTCCGGCACGTGTAGGTACCGAACCGTGCTGTCGGGGCTGAGCGACGCAGCCCCGGTCGCCGGGTTGTACATGTAGGGCGTTCCCAGCGGATCTACGATCCTGTATCCTTTGCGCCCCCGCACTGCTTCCTCGAGTGAGCGCGGATATGCCCCGGTTTTCTCCTTGTACTTCTCCGTCAGCCGGTCGAGGCTCCAGATGTCCCGCGCCACTTCGATGCTGAGCAGATGATTGCGCGCGTTTTCCTTTACTGTTTCCCGGTCCGATTCCTCATACTGGTACCGCCACAGCGCGATAGCTACTTCGATTGCGCCCCCTTTCGAGAGTGACATCGCCGCGAGCGGGCTCAGCCACATCGGCGCGCCGGGAAGGTTGCTCGCCTCGTTCCATATGTCGCCCGCCGCCTTGTAGTCTTTAAGGTGCCAGTAGTAGATGAATCCTTTGTCATGCCGGAGACGCCATTCTTGCGGATGCTCACGGATTCCTTTGTCGAGCAGTTTCAGCGCCTCGTCCGGCTGTCCCGCCCCGATCGGATCCGGTTCGGCGAGAAACGAACTTCCGGTGCGGTATGCATCAAGAAGGCCGGGATCGAGCGTCGTAGTGATGT
>JAAYAM010000294.1 GCA_012719355.1 Acidobacteriota bacterium | reverse complement strand
TCAGCACAGAACACGTAATCCTGGTACAGGTCGGCACCGATTCGATCTTTCGTGAAACGGTTCAGACTCGGTACAATGATCTGCCGCCGATGGGACTGATCACTCTTGCAGGTTTTCTTCAGGCGAATGGCTATACGGTGAAGGTCATCGATCTGCTGACTGAGGATCATTCAGTCGACACCTTCGAGGCGGAACTCCGTTCCTGGGAGGCCTCCCCCCTTATTATCGGACTCTCACTGTATACCGAAACGGCGGACGCAGGACTGGAAATGGCGGGTATCATCAAACGATGGTTCCCAGACACCGCCATTGCGGTGGGCGGTCCCCACCCCGCCTTCCAAGCGGAGCAGATGCTCGCAGAATCGGAAATCGACTACGTGATCTGTGGTGAGGGAGAGGCGACGCTGTTGGAGTTGCTGGAGTGCCTCAAATGGGGAGCGCCTGCTCGCAATGCAATTCCCGGTTTAATCTATCGTGACGCGTCCGGATGTATCACCGCAAATCCCTCCAGGCCGCAAATGCGTGAACTCGATCTTCTTCCGTTCCCCGCGTACGAGCTCTACCCCGTCAGACAGGATAAATTCAACGTGGTCTCGAGCCGCGGCTGCCCAGGGAAGTGCCTATTCTGTTCGTCACGGGCGTTCTCTGGATCGATCTATCGCATGCATTCTGCGGAGTGGCTGATCAGCCTCATATTCCACTACCGCAAACTGTTCACGTTCTCTCTTCTTGAGTTGATGGACGACACCTTCACGGTAAACAGAGAACGGACCAAGCGCTTCTGCGCTCTTCTACGCGAAACGCACCTCGAAGTGAGGATCAGAATAAAGAGTCGCATCGATTTCATTTCCGAGGAAGTCATCGCACCGCTCGCAGCGGCCGGGTGCGAAACGATCCATATAGGCGTCGAGAGCGCTGACAAGGAAGTGCTGGAATCCATTTCGAAAGGACAGACTCCCGACGATATCCTGCGTGCAGTCGAGATCCTGACCCGCTACGGCATTCGCATCGACGCTTCCTTTATGGTCGGACATCCGACCGATACTCTCCAGACGATCGAGAAGACGGTCATCATGGCGGCAACCTTCAAACGAATAGGAAATGCATACATGGCAATTTCCACCCCCTATCCCGGAACAGGACTTCATCAACGGGCGGTAGAGTATGGCATGACGATCGCCGTTAAGAGCTTTCGAATGTACAACACGTTGACGCCGATCTACTATACGGCGAACTTCACCTTCAATGATCTGCGGAGAGCCTTCTCGGCGTTCCATACCTATTCCGCCGCACAGCTTCGCGAAATGGCGATTCTGACCAACAACCGCCACGAAGAATACTGGAAGAGGATGGACGCATGGGTGGACAACATCCATAGTCTTAATGATCAACGAGTGGGAAGGCCTGGATGAGTCGGAGACTTGGACTGCGATTCGGTGCAGCCAGCGTGTGTGCGCCTGCTTAACGTGCGTGCGGCATTTCTCTTGTCGAATCCTTGTTTACGGAGCGCCGGAATGCATATTGAGTCGGATGTTCACCCCGCCGGGCAAGGCGAGATAAACTGATATAGTTTTAAGAATCAGTACTTTACGAGACGTTCTGTCAGCTTCTTCCTAGTGACTACGAGCCGATTTAAGAACCCCGGGCGCATTTAAGGAGTTTTCGACTCGAACGCCATCTTCCCAATGGAAATCTGGAAAACGAAACGAACCGCCGTACCAGCCGAAAAGATGATGCGGAGACAGAGCTCTACTACCATGCGGTTGAGCATGATGCTTCAGCTGGCGGCAACGAAAGGTTGCAGGTAAGCAGGGACTTTGGGAGGAGAGAGCTGATCAAACCACTGCTTCGCTCCCGTAGCCCTTGTATTTTCTTTCTTTTATCGTATTTTCGATGACGAAGCGAGTAATTCGGTCGATCAATGTGGTAATCACTCCCATCTGGGAAACAACAGCCGCACGGCGAAGCGACCGGACAGGCGGTTTGCGAAGAATGCTATTGTCTTCCTTAAGCGTGCTGTTGGTTCTTTCGGATGCCGAACGCAAAGAATGCAATTCACGATATCGTTCAGTGCCTCTGGGGATCTCCAGAATAAGGCGCGGATGTTGAGCGATAGAGACATGAGTCGAAAAGCCAAGGCGATTGGCACGATTAGGGCAGTTGCGGTAAAGCTCGAGATTAGACGGGAGATTGGATTTGACGCACTGCTTGAAACAGGAGAAAGAAAGCCTTCGAGCTGCAGGATCGAAGCCATATGGCCGCGTTGGGAGATGACAGTACGGAACATAGGGCCAGCCGTTGCAATCGTAGCCCCGTTCAAGGAGAGCTTCTTCGACGGAGATGGAAGCGCAAGAGTCGTTGAAGCAGCAACAGCCATGATAACGGGCCGCGGCGGGAAAAAGCGTTCCATCAGTAGCCAGGGGGATCTTAAAACTCAGAAGTCCCAGTTCTTTGACGATGGAAACCAGGACATGAAAGATCTTTTGATAAAGGGATTCTCCGATACGGTTGTAGAAATTCGAGAAGGTAGCCTGACAGGGGATGCAATCATCGCGAATGCCGGCGAGACTGCGATAGTTTTGTCCGCGCCGGGAATCCCGCAGGATAAGGCAGAAGTCTTTGATAGATCGAATTCCATCAAGGTAGCGAAACAGGTCGAGAAGAAAAAGAGAAACGGGATCGTAGCAAGGGCCGCCGAAGATGGAGTAGGCGACTCCTGCGATAGAGCGGATAAAAGAGAAGTCGATGATGGAAGCAACCAGTTGGGTTTTCCTGCCGCGAACGGAACCGTCGTCGTGGATATGGACGTATTCCTTTCTAGATTCGTAATGTGAAAGCCGGCGAGCCTCTTCCTTGGGAAAAGGGTTGGAATGGCGGCGGTTGATAAGAGGATTGATTTCACGAAGCTTTCTGATAACATAGCCGATTGTGAAGCGAATGTTTTCGCTCATTTGAAGGTTTCAGGGGTTTCCAGAGAGTGGTTACGGCCAAGTAAGCATCTTCCCGGAACCCCTTTTTCATTTCTCAATACCCAGAATTCACCACTCCTAATTCAGACAAAAGCTTCCGTCTCTTCTCTATCCACAAACACCGGAGGCACGGCACTACGGAGTCTGGCCTGCGCATGACGAGACAAAGGATAGACATAAATATCCTTCACGGATTGGCCAGCAAGCACATGGTCGCGATCCATGCGACCGCGGCCCGTCGTGCAGCCCAGATGAATCCAGTTGGCTGCTTTGTAAGCGGTGCCTCTAAAACGCACGCGTTCGACCAGAGTCTCAAGCAGCAGAGGGCGATATCCGTACAATCGTTCCCAGTCTTCGGCAGGTGCTGAGCGGCAAGCGAAAGAATTGTGCTCGCCAGACCGCGTACGGAAACGTAAGACGGAATCAGGAAGCGACTATTGGCAACGATGAACTGAAGGTTCCGTTTGCGCTCCTCGGCGCTCCAGCCGCTCCAGGCGTCGCGAGGCGCCATTTTCCATGCGGGGCTGGAAAACTGCAGACAGGCCAGATAGCGGCCCGGCAATTTTTCAGACTCAACGAGATAACGCGCATGAGCTCCAAAAGGAACTTTGTAGCGAAGATAATGCCAGCGTTCAATGAGCTGTTTAAAAATCGGCCTCGTCAGCAAAATCTGTGGGTACATTCCGGCTCCGGTAAGTTTCCAAGCGTATGATAGAGCATAATTTCCGCCGCTCTGAATGTCCGAAAGCCATACGATTTTCTGGTAGTCAGTTTGAGTTTA
>JAAYAM010000293.1 GCA_012719355.1 Acidobacteriota bacterium | reverse complement strand
TCAATGAGATCACAGGCACGATGAGTGCGGCTGGTGATTTGAGTGACTTGTACCAGCCGCTGGCATCGTACTGCTGCGAGTACGCAGGTGATGCACGGGCCTGGTTCTGCATTGTCGACAGATCAGCATACAAGAGGGTGCGGCTGACGGGGAACGGCAGCCCGGCGCTGGAGCGGACGGTTCCTCTTCACAGCGGCATTGCGGGAGGTGTTATCTCCTCGGGGAGTCCGGTCTGGGTCCCAGATACCAGGGGGACGGGAAGGGGGCCGGCGCAGCTCGCCAGATCAATACTTGCGCTTCCCGTCTCAGCCGGTGGCCGTACTGTCGGATGCCTCGAGCTGACGTCCCGGCGTCCGCATCGGTTTGATGAGCTCGAGTATCACTTCGGCTTGCTTCTTACGGCGAATATCTCTTCATCTCTTGACGGTCTGCTGACACGGCAGGAACTGGCCAGGGCCAACGCAAGGCTGAGGGATCACGATCGCCATCTGACTCAGCTCAATGTCAAACTCCAGGAACTGGCCCACACGGATGAGGCAACGGGACTGTATAACAAGCGGAGGCTCTTCGAGCAGCTCGAAATGGAGACGGCGCGCGCCAAACGTTATGGGCAGATATTGAGCTGCATGATGATCGATATTGATAATTTCAAACAAATTAACGACGTCTACGGCCACCAGGCCGGAGACGACATCCTGAGTCAGACAGGTGCACTTCTGAAGAAGTCCCTGCGGGCGACCGATTTCATCGCGCGCTATGGGGGAGAAGAGTTCACAGTCATTCTTCCCGAGACCAGCGGCGCCGGCGCACGCTGTGCGGCGGAAAACCTTCGTTCGACCTTCATGCTTTATCCTTTTCGCATCGGGAAAACCTTCGTCCACCTGACCATCAGCATCGGAATAGCTTCTTGCACCACGTTCGATCACCTCGATGCGCGCCAGACTCTAATGAGGGCGGATCGCGCGCTGTACACTGCCAAGCGGAACGGCAAGAACCAGACTGTTTTGGCCGACGAAGCGGATGATCTGTCCGATGAGTCAGGAATTTGTCAGAAACGTGAAGCGGCTTTGACACCCTGACGCTCTCCCGATTGACAGCCGTAAGAACCGCGCCGTAGCTGAGCAGCGGTTCAACCTCTTCTAAACCCTACATATTACTTCAGTTACAACTCGCATAGCCCTGCCTCGCCGATCGCACACACATCCTGAAGGAAAAAAGAAATTGCACTTGGCATGTGTGTTGCATTTGCAGGCTGAGGGTTAACGTTACTCAACCGGAGGAGTTGTGGATTTGACAGAACCAGGACAGAACCAGGGTGGTGGAGAAACCAGGCGCAAATCGCGTGCGCCGCTTCTGATCGGCATTTTGGTGCTTCTGTTGATTGCGAGCGCTGCCGGATTCTTCGCCAGTTCGCGACTCATTAATGTCAAGGAGAAGGACGCCGGCGGAGTTAAGGCAACGCTGAAGCTCGAGCCGTTTCTCGTCAATCTGGCAGACGAGGGGGAAGCCAACTTCGTGAAGGCCACGATAAGCCTGGGGCTTGCGGCAGAACCCAAGGAGGAGACGTGGAATGATGTCACAGTCGCTGCCGTGCGCGATTCGGTTATCTCTCTCTTGAGTTCGAAAAAGGCCGAGCAGATCCTGACGCCGCAGGGGAAGGACACGCTGCGTAAAGAGATCAGATCGAAAGTCAACTCTGTGTCGCCTGATCTGAACGTGCTTGAAGTGTACATAGTCGACTTCGTTGTTCAACTCTAACCAGGCCTGAGGTGCAGACATGTCGGAATCCCGTGGCGCCCCGATCGCTTCCGAACCCGTGCAGGACGAGCTTCGCCATTTTCTGGATGTACCACTGGAGATATCGGTGGAACTCGGACAGTGCCTCATGAAGGTGCGGGACATTCTACAGTTGCAGCCCGAATCGATCATTGCGCTCTCGAAGTCTGCAGGCGAAAACG
>JAAYAM010000292.1 GCA_012719355.1 Acidobacteriota bacterium | reverse complement strand
AGCGGCTCGTAATCACCGGAAAGAAGCACATCCTCTGAGCGGCTCCAGTTGCCCCGGCAGACATGAAGGCCTGTCCGGGTCCCCGATATTCCTTCAGTGACACGGTTCAACAGTTCAGCGGCGTAGGTGAGTTCAGAACCCGCGTCACGGCGGGTCGCAAGAGTCGCTCACATGAAGGTTCTTCGTTCGTTCTCCTTCGAGAAAACAATCTCGGTGAGGACCGGCTCGTCGAATTGCACAAACTCGCAACCTTCGTTCACCAGGTCAAGGAGTTCCTCGCGCAGGATCTTTACAACATCGTCACCCATCTCCTGTTTATCCCGATAGGCTCTGGAGGTGTATGCTCCAACCCACATTGCTCTCGTGAGCAGGTATGGCCCGGGAAGGGTAATCTTCACCGGCTTGTCGGTGAGCTGTCGAACAAACCGGAGCTCGTTGACAGCCAGCGGTTCCCGCCGGGACAGCTTGCCTATGCATGTGGGATTCTTTATTGCCGAGGCGGGAACATCGAGAGTTGTGAGCATCTCCTCGAACCCGGCTTTGTCCTCGAGCGTGTCGAGCATTTCCGCCAGCGACATAAGACGAGTGCCCGCCACCTTGTCGCAGATGAATGAGTAGAAATTGTCGCGCCGCTGCTCCCCGTCGACTACAATATCTACACCCGCTTCAAGCTGAATCTGGATGCACCGTCGTACGGCTGCGTCAGCTATCTCATCAAACTGTCTGGCTGAAATCTGATTCTTCTGCTTTTCGCGCAGGGCCTTCAACAGTTCCCTAGAACGGGGCCAGCTTCCAACCTGAGTCACTGAAAACATAGTCACCTCTTCGATACCGCCGGCGTCATTACACAATCGACAGTTTCATTCCGATATCGACCGATTTTCTGAGTGTAGCGGCGAGGGGCGATCGTTCGATCGTCCGGTTCCAGGCTTCACGCACCTTTGTTTCGTCTTCAAATGTGGAGACGAAACACTTCATCTCTATCGAAGAGAACGAGGGATCTCCCGCTTCAAGGCCCAGGTGAGCGAAGATGTTGTTGAGTTTTCCGCTGACCGTCATCTCGATATCATCCACCTCGATGCCGTTCTTAGCGCATTCAGTGGCAAACCCGGTTGTGAGATCCCCTGCGAGCGCGGCAAGCAGATATTCAACAGCCGAGGGATGCTTATCGGATTCCTCGAAGCTGGCCGGCTGTCCCACATCGATTGAAAAGTTCCGGCAATAAACAGTGCTTTTCAAATTCCCGGTAGAACGACTCCTGACCCTCCACTCGTAGTCTTTTGCCCTGCTCTTGTCCTCTTGCAGACTTTTCTCCTGAGCGGCCGCATTGCCGGTTCGACGGACAAAATAACGCGTCACGCCGCCGGCTTCGAGGAATCCCAGGTATTCCAGACCGACCATTCGACACCAGGGGGGGAGATCGCTCTTTACGGTAGGTTCCCGGCTGCGCATTTCAAAAATGCCGTTTTCAGGAACCTTGAGCATGTATTCACGGATGAGGAGAATGAGACCTGAACCGCAGTCCAGGTCTCCCCCATCGAATACAAGGTCCGGCTTTACGAGTCCGAGGTCGATTGTTTCGCTCATAGCCAATGGCAAGTTCAATACGCAACGACAGGAGAACCGTTGGCAAGCCACTCAACCAGTGCGGCGCCGCCCGCGGGTGTAGCTCCTGCGATCAGCTGGTCTTCGGTGATGCCGCGTTTCTTCATGCACGGCGTACATACAAGTATTTTGCCGCCTCCCGCAACAAACTTGTCGATGAGCTCCTTCAAAGGAGCGAAGGGAGCCCCCTCATTGATCTTTTCCGCTTCACCTTTCACCGCGCACCACACGCCGTCCGTGCTCAGGAAAACCATCGTGTTCTTTTCGCTACCCAGCGCGGCATTCGCCACCACAAAAGCCACCGTGGCCTTGTCTCCGTCCGTCCGGCAATGGGTGATCGTGACACAGAAAGTACCTGCCATAAGTAGACTCCTTTCTTCTCCATATTCAGGAAAAGGGATATTGTGATTACCAAGTAATGCCGTCTCCAGGTTCGCAACCTTTTGTCTATGACGCGTGACAATGATTCTGAAAAGCGTCTGATGTGACACCTTCTGCTTCATGTGCCAGCGGCAATGCAAAATTGAGGAAAGCCTCAGCTGCGGGGGAAAGACTCAGCTTTTTGTTGTTCACAACGTAAAAACCGCGTTTCATCGATTCCATATTCTCAATTCTGACTGTTCTGAGCAGACCGCCGGCTATTTCGGCGGCAACGGCAAGAATTGACAGAATCGATACGCCTATATTGGCTTTTATTGCTTCCTTGATGGCCCCGGTTGAGCCGAAACATCCAACGACATTGAAGTTGTCGACTGAATACCCCAGCATCTTTTCCAATGCTCTCCTGGTGCCGGAACCCATTTCGCGGGCGAGAAAGGGCATGGTAATCAGTTCGCTCAGGGTTATCGATTCGATGTTCCGCCACTCGGCGTTGTTCGGTACCACAAGGACCAGTTCATCCGATCCGAAATGACGGACCTCGATCTCGTCAGCTTCAAACACTGCACCTACGAACCCGAGCTCGGCTCGACCAGCAACAACATCCGAGCACGCGCCCTTTGAATCCGAGATTCGGATCTCGACCCGGATCTGAGGAAAATCCTTGCGGAACGAAGCCACGATAGGAGGCAGCAGGTATTCCGCCGGAATCGTACTGCCGCATAGCACGAGATCACCGGCTTCGCGATTCAGCAACTGCTTCAACTCACGCTCTGCCGATCTCTTCTCATTGATAATCGACCTGCCGTATCTGTAAAGCAGCCTGCCCGCATGGGTCAGCACAATCTGACGCGGCAGTCTATCCAGGAGCGGAGCATCCACAAGGTCTTCAAGGTTTTTTATGTGACCGCTGACGGTCGATTGCGAGCGACGGAGTTTTTCCGCGGCCCTCGAAAAGCTCCCCTCCTCGACCACACAGCAAAAAATCTCGATAAGGTTCAGATCCAGTCGCATGTGGCCTACACCGTCGCCCCACCCGAAATACACGCCGTGATATCACCAATGCTGAACGGTCTGCCGATGTGTGCAAACACGTTCTTTCCCAAGCCGGCGGAAAACTCGCCCTGCTTCGATGCAATAATCAATTTCGCATCCGGAATACGGGCATCTCCCAATAAATGGCGGCACAGATGGATTGTCGCATCCTTTCCCAAAGAACTATCGATGACGATGTAATCCGGTCTGAATCGCGCCATCAAGGCACAGCAGGAATACCCGCAATCTGCGACTTCAATCCGGTACTTTCTCTCCTTGTTGCGCTTGACTGAGCCGACTATGTGTTCATCATCAGTGACGACGAGGACGCCGATCGGGATTTCGCACACCCTGCGGAAATACTCGCAGTTCGAGCAACCTTTCTTGCAGAAAAGCCGCTTATGGCCTATGTTCGGCGGCATTTTCGCCACCTCGTAGCAGCGCTGCGCCCGCAGCTGATAGACGATACATTCACGGCATCCTTGCGCGAGACTCCCTTGGCCCTTATATTCCCAGCAATATTTCACGGCGGATCCGGTCGGAATCCCGCCGTGGGAGCCTTCCGGCGCTGCACATCTTCGAAGCTCCACAGGATCGATCCGGTAATGCCCTCCGGCGGTGCGATGTGCCTGCAGTTTCCCTGATTTAATCCACTTCAGCACCGTATCCGCGGTAACAGAATGGGCCTTCGCGGCCTGGCCGGTAGTCAACAGGTTCGTCTTCATGAGCAACAATCCCATAATTCCAATTATGCGTTTTCTGGAATCGGTTTCATTTCTATCGCCTCCTCGAGCAAAAATCAACAGCTATCCCGATCTGCGTTGCGTTATTAAACGCAGGTTTGCGCCCGAAGGGTGCGAAAGACAATGCGGCATCACTGACTTCGATCACTTCCGCCGGCTTTCAATTGACACGAAAGGCGAAAGAACTGAAGTGATCGCCCTTGGAGGTACTCCAATAGTGGATCGTCTGACGAGTGTGGTGTCCGCAGCCTGTGCGGAAATTCCAAAGACGACGTGCCGCAGATGACGGCCATTGATCTGTTGGGGGTGAAGCCCGGAAACCCCGTCAGGATTTGCTCCTGGAAAGAATGTTCTCCTCGCATCGGTATACCTGTACGGCATTCCGCTCGTCCTGCTGCTTGGCGGGATCGCGCTGGGCGCAGCGGTTTTTGCGAGAAACGCAGAGCTCCGGGGGCCTCCGGCGGCTCTCTCTGTGCTTTGTATTACCTGGTCATCCGCATTTCCTCCCGGACAGCCGGTCATAGACGGCGCTTCATGCCCCACATCGACCGGATTCTTTGAACCTGTCCCCGAACGATCCTTTGCCGGGACCAGTCACGTCCTCCAAGTATTTCGGAGACGACGACCGGTATGGGGTGGTATGCTTAAGCCGCAATCAATCCATCTAAGAAATAGCTATAAGAAGCAGGAGCGAATCGTTCTATGAGCAAGCCGACGCTTCACGAATACATCCGACCGGTTCTAACGATATTCGAAGATGGAGCGCGCCATTCATACGAGGAAGTCTTCCGGGTTTTAGGAGAACGGTATGACCTCATCCGCCGCGATACTCCCAAGAGAGTGACCATGATGGTGAATGCGGCACTTGGATATCTGGCGCGGGCGCAGGTACTGACAGTCACAAACAGACGAGAATACGCCATTACAGAACGTGGATATGAACTCCTGCGTACGGGTCCACAGCTTATTACTTTAGCCGAGCTTCGCAAGTTTCCTGAATTTGACGAATTCATCCGTTCCCGATATCGGGGATCCGTTACCCGTTGCGGCGATGCCGCATCTGCGAACAGTGTGCCTGAGGATGCCATCGAGGAAGCCTATCATCAATACAATACCGAGCTCGCCGAGCGTCTTCTCACACGAGTGAAGCAGTGCTCCTGGCAGTTTTTTGAGATGATAGTAAAAGATCTGCTCGTAGCAATGGGCTACGGTGATCCATCTGATGAAGGGACTATGTGCAAAGGACCCGGGGACGAGGGAATCGACGGAGTCATCAAAGCTGACCGGCTCGGTCTCGAGCTTATCTGCATTCAGGCCAAGAAATGGGAGCAGCGTGTGGGCCGTCCGGAAGTGCAGAAATTTGCCGGCAGTCTTGAAAGCAGACGCGCAAAAAAAGGCGTGTTTATCACAACATCAGGGTTTTCAGATGAAGCGCGAATCTATGTCCAACAGATAGAGAAACGAATCGTGCTTATCGACGGACCTGAGCTTGCTCGGCTTATGATTGAGTACGACATAGGAGTGAGTGATTCCAGCTCCTATCGGTTGAAAATAATCGACAGCGACTATTTCGGGGGAAGCGCGAGCTGAACCCGACACCTTGTCGAGAACTTTGTCCGCTACCGCATACCCCGCAACAGATCCTTCGCGAAGTTTATCCGCAGGGTTGCATCGTTGCCTGCAAGTCCGGTCTTGATCCGGTTGTAAATCGCCGGAAACTCCTTCTTCAGATCCGATTCGGTGATGTTTGCCGCGACAGTCTCGCCATTCCGGGTGATGGTATAAACAGTTCCTTCGGGACCCTGCCCTATCGTCACATACCTGTCCCTGAACTGCACGTAGCCGATGACCGTAATATCGCCTTCATCAACTTTGTACGCAGCCTGATCACCGGCCGGTGAAAGCGTGACACACGATGCAATTACCAAGACAGCGGCAAACAGAAGTCTCGTTGGTCTCATGAATCACCTCCTGAGAGAACAGGCGTGATAACTTGCCCACATCATACCATTTCTCAGGAAGCGGCGGCAGTTGATATTGGTGGCCGTGGATGCAAAGACCGTCCGGTCCTGTTATCTTATTTCCGCAATCGCAATTTCCTGACGATCGGAATGGTCACTATGAAAAGGTATTTAACACTGCTCATCCCGGTTTTGCTAAGCATGGTTCTTCCAGCCGATTCTCCCGACGGACGGAGCCTGAAGGAAGCATATCAAAAGTACTTTCTTGTAGGCTGTGCCGTAAACGACGAGATTGTTTCCGGAAGAGACCACACTGCGCTGGATATCGTGATCCGGCAGTTCAACAGCGTCACTCCCGAAAACGTCATGAAGGCTGAGACGATCAATCCCAGGCCCGGCGTTTACAACTTTGCTCCGGCGGATGCTTT
>JAAYAM010000291.1 GCA_012719355.1 Acidobacteriota bacterium | reverse complement strand
CGCTTTCCCGAAGATTTCGACGGGATCGTCGCGAATGCGCCATGGGTTGATCAGACCGGTTTTACGGTAGGGGCGATATGGAACCAGAGAGCACTGGACGAGGCTCCTGTCACGGCGGAAAAAATGGCTCTGGTCGCCGAGCGCGTGATGGAGAAGTGCGATGCCATCGACGGGCTCAAGGATGGGCTGATCGATGATCCACGCAAGTGCGCATTCGATCCGTCGCGAGATGTTCCCGCCTGCCGTGCCGGTTCCGACGGTCCGGCTTGCCTCACTCCGGCACAGGCCGCGGCAATTGCCAAAATCTACAGCGGCCCTGTCAGCAATGGCAAGCCCTACTTCCCCGGCTTCATGCCCGGGAGCGAAGCCGTCATGGATCTGTTCGGCGGCGGAACGGGGAGCGGCTGGATGAACGTCATCGTCAGTTCCAGACCTGATGTCAAGCCTGCGGATTTCAGCCTGGCCGAAAACACGATGCAGTATCTCGTGCACAATCCGCCGAAGCCGGATTATGACTATAAGAAATTCGATTTTGACCGGGATGTTGTTCTGCTGAAGGACTGGGGCAAGCTGGCGGATGCGAATAATCCGGATCTTTCGGCGTTCAGGAAACGGGACGGGAAGCTGCTCATGACATACGGGTGGGCGGACGCGATTCTGCAGCCCATGATGGGGGTCAATTACTATGAGAAGGCGGTTGCCTCCAATGGCCCTGGTACGGCGGAGTTTTTCCGCTTGTTCATGGTGCCCGGAATGGCGCACTGCAGCGGCGGCACCGGGCCGGATCAGCACGACCCCATGACAGCAATAATTGACTGGGTTGAAAAGGGGAAGGCGCCCGAGTCGATGCAGGCCAGGCGCCTCGTAAACAACAGGGTTGTACGGACGAGGCCGTTATGCCCGTACCCGCAGGTCGCGCGCTACTCCGGACACGGGAGTATCGATGATGCGGCGAATTTCCGCTGCGTTGCGCCCTGATGCGTGGCTGATCTGAGTAAATCAATCCAGCCCTCAAGAGGAAGGAAATGGAAGGAATTCATCGAATCGGTGTAATGACGGCAGGCGGGGACTGTCCCGGTCTCAACGCGGTGATCAGGGCCGTGGCCAAAACAGCCATCGGATCGTACGGCGTGGAAGTCATGGGAATCGAAGACGGCTTCCTTGGCCTGATACAGAACCGGATGAGGAGGCTCAGTAACGAGTCCGTCAGTAATATCCTGACCACCGGCGGGACCATCCTCGGAACCAACAACCGCGTTGCGCCCCGGAACTACACTGTGAAGCTTGACGGCCGGGTGGAAACACGTGATGTCACCGACCGCTGCCTCGAGCACATCGCACACAGTCACCTCGACGCTATTGTTGTCATCGGTGGAGACGGATCCATGTCGATAGCGTCCGATTTTGTCCGGCTCGGCATCAACTGCATCGGAGTGCCGAAAACGATAGACAACGACCTGTACGGGACCGACATCACGTTCGGATTCGCGACTGCGGTGTCGATCGCCACCGATGCTCTTGACCGGGTGCATACGACGGCGGCCAGCCATCATCGTG
>JAAYAM010000290.1 GCA_012719355.1 Acidobacteriota bacterium | reverse complement strand
TCGTGATTGTCGAGTTCGAACTCGGTACGGACATCAACACCGCCGAGCAGGATGTCAGGAGTAAGGTAAGCGCCCTGAGACGCGATTTTCCGACAGGAGTTGAAGAGCCGGTGATCGGGCGTATCGACCCTGCCGACATGCCTATCGTCTCGCTCTCGGTCTCTTCTCCTCAGCTTTCTCCAAAAGAGCTCACGACCCTGACTGAGAAGGTTATCAAGAAACGCCTTGAAAACATTCAGGGAGTCGGTTCCCTTACGATCGTCGGCGGCCAGAGACGCGAGATACAGGTGTTTCTCGATCCGGAGAGGATGAAGTCCTACAACATCACGGTTCCCGAAGTTGTCCTTGCACTGCGGCGTGAGAACCTTGAAATTCCGGCGGGAAAGGTTACCATCGGCGCGATCGAAGAACTGGTGCGAGTCGAAGGGAAGATCGACGATCCGAAGTTGTTTCAGAGCCTGATTGTAAAAACGATAAACGGAGTTCCGGTTTACCTGGGCGAGGTGGCAAGAATCGTCGACGGACATGAGGAACAGCGCACACTCGCCCTGATCAATGGGAAGAGGTCTCTCGCGATAGACCTGCGAAAACAGTCGGGAAGCAATACCGTTGATGTCGCCCGCGCCATCAAGGAGGCGGTGCCCGTGCTCAACAGCGAGCTTCCGGGCGGGACGACTTTGACTGTCGTCAAGGATTCGTCGGTCTTCATCGAGGAATCGGTCGAGGATGTCAAGAATACCCTGATCCTTGGCGCCATCTTCACCGTGTTCATCGTCTTTCTCTTCCTCAACAGCTGGCGCAGCACCATCATCACCGGACTGACGCTCCCGGTGTCGATTATATCGGCCTTCATAATCATGAAGGTGCTCGGTTTTTCGCTGAACATGCTGACCCTGATGGGGCTGTCGCTCTCAGTAGGACTTTTGATCGATGACGCGATCGTGGTTCGCGAAAACATCGTCAGGCACATGCAGTTCGGCCGCAACCATTTCGATGCGGCAAGGATCGGCACTTCGGAAATCGGGCTGGCCGTGATGGCCACCACTTTTTCCATCATCGCCGTCTTTGTGCCGATCGCCTTCATGAAAGGGATCGTCGGGCAGTTCTTTTACGAATTCGGTATCACGATTGCATTTGCCGTGCTTGTTTCCCTGTTTGTTTCATTCACCCTCGATCCGATGCTCTCCTCCCGCTGGTACGATCCTGCCGTGGAGCAATCCCGCCGCAGGCGCGGTCTCTCACGCTGGCTTGAAGTCTTCGATAACTGGTTCATGAATCTCCGGGGAACGTACGAGAAGGCTATACGGTTCGCGCTCGGGCACCGCGCTCTCGTGATGACTGTTTCGCTGATCCTGTTTGGCTGCAGTCTGGCACTGTTTGGGGAGCTTGGGGAAAGCTTCATGCCGTCTTATGACCGCGGGGAATTCCAGGTGAGCTTCAAGACCAATCCGGGAAGCACACTCGAGCAGACCGAGGAGATTTCAAATGACATCGTGCACCTGATATCGAGCAAGCCGGGAGTGGACTATACATTCACGACGATCGGAGCAGGGGCGACGTCAGCTCTCAATGAGGGAGTGATCTACGTAAAACTCAAACCCAAGGAAGGTCGTCCTCTTTCTGACATCGAGATGAGGGATCAGTTGAGAGCCGAACTGGCGACCTACGGGCGTGCCATCGTGAGCCTGGAGGAAGTCGCCGATATGGGAGATGCCCGTCCTCTCCAGATCAGCGTGCAGGGGCCCGACATGAAGGAGATCGACCGTATCTCCATGCAGGTTGTCGAACTTATGCGCTCAGTACCGGGCACCGTGGACGTTGACCGCAGCCTCGACAGGGATAAGCCGGAACTGCGTGTGCGTATCGACAGAAAGGTTGCATCCGATCTCGGCGTTAATCTCGAGTTGCTCGCCCTGACCATGCGGACACTGCTCAATGGGGAAGTGGCTACTCAGTACGAGGATGAAGACGGCGATGCCTACGACGTGAGGGTCCGGTTGTCAGACCGGCAGCGGCAGTCGATAGACACGCTCACTCACATCGATCTGTTGAGCTCGAAAAAGAGCGCTTCGGGCGGCGACCTCCTGATACCGGTGGGGCAGGTGGCGACGTTCGAGCGGACGGCCAGTTCGGCCCAGATCCGCCACCTCGATCTTGCGCGCGAAGTGCGCGTATTCGCCAATACGGCGGGAAGGGCCATGGCCGACGTGGAGGATGACATCAAGAGCAGGGTGGAGG
>JAAYAM010000289.1 GCA_012719355.1 Acidobacteriota bacterium | reverse complement strand
CAGGGGCGCGAGTATGACGAGCTCGTTAAGCACAACGGCCGCTGGTACATCCAGAAACGATTCGTCACCGCCGACAGCGGCATGCCCGCAATGTGGGACAGCACCTACAAGCCCCGCGAACACCGTTAAAGAAACCCGGAACCGGCAATCGCTATTGCGGGTCGATTGCCAGCGATTCGCGATAGATTTCCGGGACGTGCAGGTACCGAACCGTGCTGTCGGGGCTGAGCGACGCAGCCCCGGTCGCCGGGTTGTACATGTAGGGCGTTCCCAGCGGATCCACGATCCTATATCCTTTGCGCCCCCGCACCGCTTCTTCGAGTGAGCGCGGATATGCCCCGGTTTCTTCCCTATACTTCTCCGTCAACAGGTCGAGGCTCCAGATGTCCCGCGCTACCTCGATGCTGAGCAGATGATTTCGTGCGTTTTCCTTTACTGTTTCGCGGTCCGATTCCTCATACTGGTGCCGCCACAGCGCGATAGCGACTTCGATTGCGCCCCCTTTCGAGAGTGACATCGCCGCGAGCGGGCTCAGCCACATCGGCGCGCCGGGAAGGGCGCTCGTCTCCTTCCATATGTCGCCCGCCGCCTTGTAGTCTTTAAGGTGCCAGTAGTAGATGAATCCTTTGTCATGCCGGAGACGCCATTCCTGCGGATGCTCACGGATTCCTTTGTCGAGCAGCTTCAGTGCCTCCTCCGGCTGTCCCGCCCCGATCGGATCCGGTTCGGCGAGAAACGAACTTCCGGTGCGGTATGCATCAAGAAGGCCGGGATCGAGCGTCGTAGTGATGTCCAGGAGTCTTGCCAGATTCTTGTAGCGCACCGGCCGTTTGTCCGCCTCGTCTCTTCGCCCGTAATACTGGATAGTGCGCATCCAGTAAAGATCCGCAACCAGGCTGTCGTAGCTCAAAGCCATTCGTTTCACGATTGACGGTGAACTGAAGAACAGGATGTCCGGCTCCCCCGGATCCTCCTGCCGCGCCTCGATACGGTCCTGCAGGGGTTTGACGAGCGCCGCACAGACCAGAAACGCTCCAAACCAGAAGAGATGTTGTTTCAGGCTTCGGCGTTTCATTTGAAATCCCGGCGCATGAAGACGAACACCGCGAGCGCGACCAGGGCGCCGCAATAGAGGATGCAGTATGCGGTTGAACCGGCGACCGCCACCGGATCGATCGGCCGGGAGTATCCGACAGTCTGGAGGACACTGCGGCTGTCGATGATATCGAAGTTGCCGAGATTCGGAAGTGCATAGTACACTGCCCGGCACAGCCACTGGACCGGGGCGCTCTTGGCCAGTTCCCCGAAACTGAGCAGGTCGCGGCCGAAATGTCCCGCAATCCAGAGGAAGAAGGTGAAAAGCGCCGACAGCGCCGGCGTGGAAAAAGTGGAGAACAGCAGCGCCAGTGCCGTTGTCACCGCCAGTGACAGAAACACCATATAGACGGCCGGCAGAATACGCACATAAGCCCAGCCTGATGCGTTGCCGTTATAGAGCAGCGCGAGTTCAAGTCCTGCCGTCATGACTGACAGATTGACGAGAAGGGTGAAGAGCAATCCCAGGTACTTACCCAGGATCAGCTCATACCGGTGCACAGGCTTGGCGAGCAGTGCAAAGGCCGTCCGCTTCTCGAGTTCCTTGTACACCAAACCGATCCCGATGAAGATCGCAATGAGCATTCCGAAAATGGAAATCGCCGCAATACCGAGATCCAGTATGACCTTCTCCTCGTTCCCGAGCGT
>JAAYAM010000288.1 GCA_012719355.1 Acidobacteriota bacterium | reverse complement strand
GAGGCGTGAAATTTAGCACGTTTTGCCTCACCCTGTCCACAGCCGATCACTCACGTCATACTCGCACGCTAAGGAAAAACCCAAGTGCACAGTTGTGCGGCAATTCGATGGAAGTCGTTGCAACCGGCATACTTGGATCCCGAAAAACGCTGATTTCCACAAAGTTTTCCACATTTTTTGTGGATTAATCCTCACTCGTGCCCGGCTTCAAAGGCTACGTCGCCGTGCTCCCAGCAGGCGTAATAGCGGGCGTCGATCACTGACGCGATCTTCCTGCTGCCGGGAGGACAGAACTCGCACGTGATTATCCCGCCGCACCTTGTGCAGTAAGGCGCGCCGTGGATCTCACCCTTTTCCGTGTCTCCGGATCGTATTTCCTCCAGGCGCCTGCCCGTGTGATCGCAGTTGCACTCCTTCATATCCAGTTCCCTCCCCGCCTTCCTCCCCGCCGGGCAACAAATGGGAGGCAAGCCTTGTAATGTTCTCAATCGCCAAGTATAAGATGACCGGAAAGCATACAAGATGACCACTAAATTCCCGATTGCATCGACTCTCTTTGCTCTCTTCCTGTTTTCCCCTGCACTTGCTCTTTTCGGAAATACCTCCACAAAGGCCGCTGAGATCTATAGCGCTGCATGCGCCAGTTGCCACGGTTCCGACGGCAGGGGTGCTCCGATAAGCCAAGTCGGCTTCGATTTGCCGCTCCCCGATTTCACCGACTGCAATTTCGCCGTACGGGAACCCGATTCCGACTGGAATGCGGTCGCGCACGCCGGCGGACCCGCGCGCGCCTTCTCCAGACTTATGCCGGCGTTCGGCGACGCACTCGGGCCGGAAGAACTCCAGCTGGCAACGGCACACGTCAGAACCTTCTGCACCGACAATGCCTGGCCTCCCGGGGAATTCAATCTTCCCAGGATGCTCGTTATCGAAAAGGCATTCCCGGAGGATGAAGCCGTTTTCGAATCCGCGGTTGCGGCACAAGGTGACGGAGCTGTCTCGAACGCGATAGTGTATGAGAAGCGCTTCGGCGCCCGGAATCAATTCGAGTTGTCAGTGCCGTTCGGGCGGCAGGAACGCGCGACGGCAGATGGAGGAGGATGGCAGGGAGGAATCGGCGATATCGCGGCCGGCGTCAAGCGTACCCTGTTTTTCAGCAGGGTAACCGGTTCGATCTTCAGTGTAGCCGGAGAAGTCCTGTTCCCGACCGGAGACCGTGAAAAAGGATTCGGGAGAGGCACAACCATCTTCGAACCGTTCCTATCCTTCGGTCAGATCCTCCCTTCCGAATTCTTCCTCCAGTCTCAGGCAGGAGCGGCAATCCCGGTCGACACACAGCGCGCCGACAACCGCGGCTTCTTCCGTTTTGGAACCGGCCGCACCTTCACTCAAGGACAGTTCGGCCGCTCATGGTCTCCCATGATCGAACTGCTGGGCGCTCGTGATCTTGTCGCCGGCAGGACCTTCCAATGGGATCTGGTTCCCCAGATCCAAGTCACGCTCAGCCGCAGACAGCACATCATGATGAACGTCGGGGTGAGAACCCCGTTGACTGACGCCCGTTCGAGGGATACCCAGGTTCTCTTCTACTTCCTTTGGGATTGGTTCGACGGCGGGCTTTTCACGGGGTGGTGACAGGATGAGGTATCTATGCGGATTCTCGGTGCTAATACTTCTTATCTCAGCGGCGGCGATATCACAGGAACCGCGGCCTCTGTTTGTGCCCTCTGACCAGTGCATGGCATGCCACAACAGTCTCATAACCCCGACCGGCAACGACGTTTCAATAGGATTTGACTGGCGGCCGAGCATGATGGCCAACTCGTCACGCGACCCTTACTGGAAGGCCGGCGTCAGGAGGGAAATCATGGACCATCCGGGTGCGCGGGCCGAGATCGAAAACGAGTGTGCCATCTGCCACATGCCGATGGCGGGATTTGAGCACAGAACATCAGGTCGCAAGACGCCCATCTTCTCTCTTCTGGCGCAGCATCAGAGCGCGACCCGTACCGGCGCGCTGGCAAACGACGGAGTTTCCTGCACCGTGTGCCATCAGATAACAGACGAAGGAATGGGCATGAAAGAGAGCTTCACCGGTCATTTCGCGATGGATCCGCAGACAGGTATCGGGCAAAGGAAGGTCTTCGGCCGGTTCGAAATCGACCGTGGGCGCTCAAAGGTGATGAGCTCGGCCACCGGATTCTTCCCAGAGCAGGCGTCGCACATAGGTTCGTCCGAACTCTGCGCTACCTGTCACACGCTCTATACCCATGCACTCGACGAGAAGGGGAACGTGCTTGGACAGCTCCCTGAACAGGTTCCTTACCTGGAATGGCGCCACAGCCGGTACCGCACCACCCGGAGCTGTCAGGACTGCCATATGCCCGCGATAGCCGATATGCCGATCTCCTCGGTTCTCGGCCAGCCAAGGACGGAACTTATGCAGCACGTCTTTCGGGCGGGCAACTTCTTCATGCCGAGAATTTTCGCACGCCATGGCGACCGGCTGCGAGTGGCGGCATCGCCAAAGGAACTCAATGCCGCGTCTCAAGACACGATCAGCCATTTGCAGACCTCTGCCGCCCGCCTCGAAATAGCGGACATGCATCTTGCTTCTGAAACTCTCACAATCAAACTTTCGATCACGAACCTCGCAGGACACAAGCTGCCGACGGCCTATCCCTCGCGGCGCGTCTGGCTTCACATGATCGTCAAAGACCGTGAAGGGAAGATTGTTTTTGAATCGGGGAAGTTCCGGCCCGACGGGTCCATCGCAGGCAACGACAATGACGCTGATCCCGCCGGCTACGAGCCGCACTATGATGTGATCGACAATCCGGAGAAGGTCCAGGTGTATGAATCGATAATGGTCGACCGGAATGGCCGGCCAACCACGGGGCTGTTATCAGGAGTGCGGTACGTGAAAGACAACCGGATTCTTCCGGAAGGTTTTGACAAGCGCACGGCGGATCCCGATGTGGCGGTGCAAGGGGCTGCGGCGGAAGACCGGGACTTCGGCTCCGGAGCTGACGGCATCACGTACATAGTGCGTGTCACGCCCGGAACGGGACCGTACACTATTGAAGCCGAACTCTGGTATCAGCCGATAGCCTATCGCTGGGCACAGAACCTGCGGGATTACACTGCCGCGGAAACGGAACGTTTTGTCTCAATATATGAGTCGATGTCCGGAATATCGGCTGCGGTACTCTCCAGGGTTTCCGCCCGGATGCCGTCGTGGGGACACTGAACCGGGTCACACAAGCAGAAGCGTTACCGCCATGATCGCCATACCGCTGATCAGACCGTAAACGGACTGATGCCCTTCACCGAACTTCTTGGCATGAGGTACCAGTTGGTCGAGTGAGATGAAGACCATGATCCCGGCGACAGCGGCAAAGACGATGTCGATCAACATACTGTTCAGGAATGGCCGGAGCGCGAGGAAGCCGATCAGCGCACCAATGGGTTCGGACAATCCGGAGAGAAATGAGTACCAGAAGGCCTTGCGACGACTCCCGGTAGCATAGTATATCGGGATCGAGATCGAAATCCCTTCCGGAATATTGTGGAGCGCGATGGCAACCGCGACCGAAATGCCAACGGCCGGGTCGGTCATTGCGGCAAAGAACGTGGCTATCCCTTCCGGGAAATTGTGGATCCCGATAGCGACCGCCGTGAGCAGGCCGAGGCGATGCAGCTTGTGGTTTTCATCTGCATGTTCCATCTCCTCGACCAGTCCGGCTTCATGAGGGTTCTCATATGACGGAATGAAGTAGTCGATGCCGGCGATGAGCATCATTCCCCCGAGAAAGCTGAGGATCGTAACAGCGCCTCCCGGCACTCTGCCGTAAGCAGCCGTCAATGAGTCCTGGGCGTGGCGGAGAAGCTCCATGAACGAGATATAGATCATGACACCGGCGGAGAATCCCAGAGCCGCAGAGAGCAGGTTTCGCTTTGTCCTGTGCGTCAGATAGGCAAGTGCGCTGCCGATGCCCGTGGCTCCGCCGGCGATCAGTGTCAGGAGCAATCCATATCCCGCTGCATAGTCCATGCTGCGATTCTACATACTCCCGGCCTCCTGTGAAGAGGAATTTCCTTTTTCGATCTCATTTCGTAATCGACGTGGATAAGCGCGGTTCCGGCGGCGCGGCGTACCCGTTGTACCTTCAGAATGGCTATGCTAAACTGTCGACTTTTGGCAACTTAACTGATTGAGGAGGTTGCTTGGAATTCCGTAAGTCGACGGTTCGCGAATACTTCGAATCTATCGTAATCACCGCCATTATCGCTTTGTTTGCCACAACGTTCACCATCCAGGCGTTTAAGATTCCGACCGGATCGATGGAATCGAATCTCCTAATCGGCGATCATCTGCTGGTGAACAAATTCGTGTACGGCCTGCATAACAGCTTCCTGTCCGGGCTCCTCCCCTATAAAGAACCGAAGCGGGGAGATGTAATCGTCTTCAAGTACCCGAATACTCCGGAAGTCGCTTACGTCAAGAGACTCATCGGAATGCCCGGGGATACCGTCGAGATCAAAGGGCGTACGGTGTACATCAACGGCAATCCGCTGAAGGAAGACTATACGCAACATATCAATCCCAACAGCATCTACGACAAAGACGGCCCATTCAAAATCCCTGAAGGGCAATATTTCGCCATGGGGGATAACCGCGACAACAGTATGGACAGCCGCGCATGGGGAAACGTGCCGAGAGATTATCTTTTAGGTAAACCGCTCGTCATCTACTGGTCGTTTGAAACTCCAAGGGATGAGTACCTTCGGACGGGCGTACTGGACCGGGTAAAGCAATTTGCCGATGTCATCTTCAACTTCTTCACCAAGACGCGATGGAGCAGGACCCTTAAGATCATCCGGTAAAGCCGCCCGGTTGGTCGCTGCATTGATATGCGGCCTTGCCCTCGCCCTTGTCTGTTCCGCCGGCACTCCTGTTCCGGAAACCGGTACTGTCTCTAAGGAGGCGGCCGCGCGCTGTGTTGCGAAACTCCAGAGGCTGGAAGAGTCCTCCAAGACCCAAAGAAAATCGGCTGACCGGACTACCCGGTTCACACAGGAAGAAGTCAATTCCTATCTTGCCCTGAATCTCAGCTCGCGTTATCACCCAAGCCTGAAGAACCTGGCGGTGACCTTCGTGGAGAAGAAACTGCAGGCGGTGGTGACGATCGATTTCGACCGACTTGGAGAGAATTCAACTGGAATCTTTCCCCGCCTGATCGGCACCGTTTTTTCGGGAGTCCACACGCTGTCGGCACGCGGCGAGCTGGTAAGCGGCAACAGGAAGGCGCACTTCGCTCTGGAGGAGGCAAAGTTTGACGACACATCGCTCCCCAGAAGCCTGGTTGAACAGATCATTTCAGCTGTAGGCAAAAAGCAGAATCCGCCATTCGACCCGTTGCAGCCGTCGGAACTTCCGTACGCTATCGAGAAGGTTGATGTGCACCACGGCTATATTGTTGTATATCAGTAGAGAGGCAAGGCTATAGCGCTGCGTTCCAGAGACCATTCTGAGGGAGAGACCTGTGAACCGACAACAGTTCAACAGCAAGATGAAAAAGGCAACTTCAAAGGAAGAGCGGATTTCCCTCTCTGATACTTACGCCGGAGAGCTGTTCGAGAAGGAGAAATACCGTGAAGCGGCAGAGGTTTTCTCGGGGGCGTTGAAGCTGACGGCCGAGCCCAACATCAAGGCTTACTTCATGGGACGGATCGGCATCTGCCACTTCAACTCCGGCAACGATAAGGAAGCGTTCAGTTACCTGACGAAATCCATCCAGCTCTTTGAGCCGGACAAACCGGAATTCATGCGCGACATGTACGGCTTCGTTTCGTTTCACCTCGGTTCCCTCTACGAGTACCACGGCAAGACCGTCGAATCGATCGAGGCAAGGAAGGTATGCGAGCAATACATAGAGAGCCAGGAGAAAGAAACGCAATGGATGCTCTATGCGGGATTGAGCCGCAACTATGAATCTCTGGGAAGACACGATGAAGCAATCCGCTATTCTCAGAAGGCCATACAAGTCCTCAGCGATAACGATCCCGGACTGAGCTATCTATACGAAAGCATGGCCAACAATTACATGGGACTCAAACAGTACAATGAAGCGATCAAGCATTTTTCCAAGGTGTTGGAAATAGATCCGAGGTTCGAACGACGCGATGAGATTCATTTGAAGATGGCCGATTGCTATCGCAGGCTTTCGAATTTCCAGATGGCACACGAAACCTATCAGAAGATTCTCGAATTGAAACAGATCACCGGCAAGAAGAATGAGCTCGTCTGGCTGTATTTGAAGATGGCCGAATGCCAGTTTCGACTGGGCTCTTTCGAAAAATCACTCCTGAACGCTCTCGAGATTCTGCGTCGAAACCCCAGGAACAAGCTGGAAAAAGCGGAAGCCCGCAGCTATCTCACCGACAACTACTACGAACTGGGCCGCTACAAGGAGGCCGTCGAAGAGGGCGAGCAGACGCTTAAGCTTGCCAGAAGGTTCCCGAATGACGACCTGTTCTACGTGCGTATGGCCCTGAGTTACCACAGGCTTGGAAACAGAAGGGCCTTCTCCAAATACCGTACGCTCTTCCGGAAACTGTTCAACGATGAGAACTGGAACAAGTATCTGGAGAAACTGAGTTAGCAGAATAAGCCGGGTCGAGTGCCAGGTGAAACAAGCTGCACGCAGAATAGTCGAAAAACTTCGCCGTAAGGGATATCAGGCGTTTTTTGCCGGTGGCTGGGTACGCGATTTCCTTCTCGGCCGGAGGCCGAAAGACATCGATATCGCCACCAGCGCACGGCCGGATGAAGTGCTCCGCCTGTTCCCTGGGTCCAGGGCCATAGGCGCGCAATTCGGCGTGGTTCAGATCCATTCCTACGGTCACGTGTACGAAGTCGCAACCTTTCGCACTGAAGCAGCCTATCTCGACGGACGCCACCCATCCTCGGTGACTTTCTCGGGCCCCGAACAGGATGCATTGAGAAGGGACTTCACCATCAATGGTCTGTTCTACGATCCTGTCGAAGAGCGGGTGATCGATTACGTGCATGGCAGGGATGACCTTCAGGCCCGGGTTATCAGGACTATTGGCGACCCTACCGAGCGGTTCTCCGAGGACAGGCTCCGGATGCTGCGCGCAATACGGCTCGCATGCAGTCTCGGTTTTGACATCGTCCCCGAAACATGGAGGGGTATCCGCAAACTCTCGGGTGCAGTCGTCGAGGTGAGCCGTGAGCGGATACGAGATGAGCTGATCAGAATCTTCACCGGGCCCAACCCCGGCAGAGGGCTCGGCCTGCTCTACGACAGCGGACTTCTGGAACACATAGTGCCTGAAGTTGCAGCACTGGCGCGCATCAGGCTTCCGAGACAGGGCGCATCCAGAAATGCACTGACCAGGACCTGCAGGCGATTGTCGCTCCTGCGCCGGCCTTCGGTCTCGCTCGCATTCGCAACTTTGCTCCAGGATGTCGGCACTACTGCAACAGAGGGATCAAAGATCGCCGGCAACATATGCCGCCGACTGCGAATGTCCAACGAAGAGATTGAGCAGGTAGGTAATCTGATATCGGCTCACCCGGCTTTTCTCAGTGCCGCAGAGATGCGCAAGAGCACACTGGTAAGGCTCTTACGAAAACCTGACATCGATGAACATCTGGAGTTGCTTAGAGTCAACTGCCTCAGCGCGGCACACAGCCTCGAGGCGTACCGCTACTGCAAGAGAAAGCTCGAAGAGTACCACGACGAAGTGATCGCTCCGGCGCTGATAAATGGAGAGGATCTGATCGCGATGGGATACTCCCCGGGTCCCATATTCAAGCGGATATTGGGAGAAGTTGAGGATCTTCAGATCGAAGGGAGACTGAAGACGCGTGAGGAAGCGCTTGCTCACATCACGAAGTCTTTTCCACTACAGAATCCGAGGTGTAAGTGAATTTGTTCAGTATAAAAGACAGGGTCAGGATAACAACGGCCGGCGTCCGCAGGATCCGTCGCGGACATTTGTGGGTATACGCGGGAGACGTGGCCGAAGAGCCGGACGCGGAACCTCCGATTGTGCAGGTGACGGATGCGGCCTCAAACGTACTGGGGTACGCGTTCTACTCGAAACCTTCCCAAATTCGGCTGCGTTTCATATCGCGCGATCCCGAACCGCCTTCCCCGGAATTCTTCAGATCCAGGATAGAAAATGCTATTGCCCGCCGGCGCGCGTTTTTCGGACCGGAGTCATCCTGCCGCCTCATCTTTGGCGAGGGCGATTTCCTACCAGGGATCATCGCAGACCGCTATGGCCGGTATGTGGTCATCCAGACCCTGTCGAGGGGGGCAGACGCGCTGAAACCGCTGCTGGTTGATACGCTTCGTGAGTTGATCGAACCCGCAGGAATACTGGAAAGAAATGACGTTAAGGCGCGCCGACTGGAAGGGCTCGAAGAGACATCAGGAATCCTGTGGGGAACAGTTCCTGATGAAGTGGAGATCTCGGAAGGCGGAACCAGGTTTATCGTCGACCTGTTCAGAGGGCAGAAGACCGGCTTCTTTCTCGATCAGAGTCAGAATCGGATCACGGCACGAAACTATGGTTTCGGCCAGGCCCTTGATTGTTTTACGAACACCGGAGCGTTCGCTCTTCAGCTGGCGCACGTCGCCGAATCGGTGCTGGCGGTCGACGTATCAGCCCCGTCACTGCTCATTGCCAGGAGGAATTGCGAGCTGAACGGGTTCAGCAATGTCGAATTTCAGGAAGCGAACGTATTTGATTTCCTGCACGGACAGGGGGAGGCAGGGAGGCGTTTCGATACGATCTGCCTGGATCCGCCGGCATTTGCCAAGAACCGCAACGCGTTGCCGGCTGCCCGCGCCGGGTACAAGGAGATCAACCTGCGCGCATTGAAGCTGCTCAAGCCGGAGGGCGTACTGATTACGTCCAGCTGCTCTTACCACATGTCAGAGGCCGACTTCTTCGAGCTCCTGAATGAAGCGGCGCGTGATGCACACCGCTACATTCAGGTACTCGAAAGACGCAGCCAGTCCAATGACCACCCGGTGCTCGCAGGAATGCCGGAGACCCATTACCTGAAGTGCTTCTTTCTCCGCGCGCTATAGCCTGAGCTACTTGGCCTGCCCGGCTTTCGCCACATCCTCAGGAGTCGCGTCTTTTGCGCATCGGCAGCCGAAATCAAAAAGCGCGGTCGGCACGTACGCGGTCCGTTCCCACAGATGCGCGACCTTCCCCTTGTAACGCGACGAGAGCCCCCTTACCACCTTGAACTGCTCTCCCGAATTCGGGTCTTTCTTCGGATTCCCTTTGTAGGTCTTGTACCAGGATGCTGTCCACTCCTGGACGTTCCCCAGCATGTCATGTACGCCGTAGGGGCTGACATCATCGAATTGGCCGATGTCCGCCGGTTTCCCCAGTCCGGCCTCGTATGTATTCGCACGGCCTTCAGCCCATTCATTGCCCCAGGGGTAACCGAACCCATTTGGTCCACGGGCCGCCTTTTCCCATTCTTCCTCGGTCGGGAGCCTCTTCCCTTTGGATTTGCAATAAGCTTCCGCATCTTTCCACGTTATGTACACGACCGGATTCAGCGCCTTGTCATGTGTGGCGAAAAGCCTCCAGTCTCTTCCCTCTTTGGCTCCCTCTCCCGTGTACCTGTTGTTTATGGAGAACTCGAGGAATTCGTAGTTGCTCACTTCGTACTTATCGATCCAGAAAGCCGGCAGATAGACTTTGTGTTCGGGGTTCGCCTGGGGCGATTCTTTGGCGTTGGAACCCATGACAAACTCTCCCGCCGGAATCAGCACCATCTCGCCCGTCGGGGTGCTCTGTTTTGTGTCAGTGACATACTCTTCAACCGCCACTTCTTCTGCTTCCTTCTTCGCGCAACCGCTGAGCCCGCACGCTAAAGCCAGGACAATAATGACGATAAACCATTCTCTAATTTGCATTGTGTCTCCTTCCAGGCCAACGCTCTCCGTTTGATTGACGGCCGCCTTTATACAACACCTTTATCCTCCAGTCAATTACAGCCGCAGGACCGTATTCGTCATTGCAATTCGGCCTATCTGTCACTATGATCGAAAACCATTCAACGCTATCTGTTGTCCGTCGGCGAGGCTTTGAGATGGCAGAATATGGGAGGCTGCGATCTGATCTCGATATACGTTCGGAAGCCGGTTCCGGTGTCATTGTTAAAGACCCGGTCACGCGCCGCTTCTACCGGTTCACCGCTGTCCAGGCTTCAGTGCTGGAGCTTCTGGACGGTGAACTGGATCCTGCCTCGATTGCTTCACAAGTATCACAGAAACACGCATTGGATGTTCTTGAGGCCCAGGTACGTGATTTTGCGGAGAAACTGCGGAATCTTCTGCTCCTGGATGAAGCATACTGCTGGGCAAAGCTCGAAGGATTGAAGACTCAGAAGCGCCGCACGTTAGTCGGAACACTCCTTTCGGTGAAGATCTGGTCTTTCAATCCCGACGCGCTTCTGACGAGACTGGAAGCAAAACTCCGGTTCTGCTTCAGCCCGGTTTTCAGCTTCTTCGTCTGGAGCGCGGCGGCCGCAGCGCTGATCATTTCCATTCTTCACTATGAATCCCTGTACGTTTCGATGGGCGCGATCTTCTCGATCTACTCGCTCCCTTTGATAGTGGCGGTGATCTTTGCGGTGATGACCATACACGAGTTCGCTCACGGACTCACGCTGAAACATCACGGCGGCAGAGTGGAAGAAATGGGATTCATGATCCTCTATTTCATTCCGGCCTTCTACTGCAACGTGAGCGATGCGTGGATGCTGAAGAAGCGTGACCGGATCAGAACGACGCTGGCAGGCGGATACATTCAGGTCCTCATATGGGCCTTATCCACGATAGGATGGCGTCTCCTGGCGCCCGAGACTCCGGCGAGCAGAATTTGCCTCGTGTCCATTGCGTTCAACGCAATCCAGAGTCTGTTCAATTTCAATCCTCTTATACGGCTCGACGGCTACTATCTCCTCAGCGATCTTATTGAGGTTCCCAATTTGCGATCTAAAGCACTTGGATATCTGAAGAACAGATTTACATCATGGATCACTGGGATCCCTCCCGCAGTCCAGGAGCCCGGCAGAAGGGAGAAGCGCTGGTTCCTTTATTACGGCGCAGCGGCTTCTCTCTTTACTGCATCTCTCGTGCTGTTCATGCTTCAGCGAGTCTGTGACTGGCTTGTGAATGAGTTCCACACCTGGGGAATCATCATGACCTCGGCGCTGGTCCTGATGGTGATTCCAGCGGACAAACAGGAAACAGTTCAGACGTCCGGAAAGATCGGGAAAGCTTTGATATCGCGACTGAAGAAACATCCGGCTGCGGTGACAATAATTCTGTTGCTCCTCATAGTGGGTTTTCTCCCCTGGGAGCTGAAGATCTCCGGAGACTTCGTAGTTGTCGCTTCAGATAGGGTATCGGTGACACCACAGGTTGCCGGCAATTTGAAGCGGATTCATGTGCAGCAGGGGACACGCGTCCGTACGGGCGATGTCCTGGCGGAAATCGAAAATCTGGAAATATCAAACGCATACCAGGAAATCAAAGGCGAACTTGATACCCAGAGGGCGACTCTCGATCTTCTGAAGGCGGGCACCAGGCCTGAAGAGATCGAAAGAGCTCGCAGAGTGATCGAAACCAGGACGGCGGAGTTGAATAACTTCTTCCGGATCGACCAAGAACGAGCGGTCCTGGAAGAGGTCATTGCCCGGAAAGAGGCCGAACTGGCAAATGCACAGATAAACCACCAGAGAACGCAAAGCCTTTTGTCGACCGGTATCGTTGCGAAAAACGACGCGGATCGTGATCGGACCGCCTATGAGGTCAGGAAGAAAGAGCTCCAGGAAGCCATGGGGCAGTTGAAAGTCCTCGAGGATCAGGCTGAACGGAACCGCGAAGTCAAACGCAGGGAACTGGCTCAGGCCCAAAGCGAACTGGAGATACTGCTGGCCGGGTCACGGAAGGAATCCATCAGGGCGGCGGAATCTCGGGTTGAAGCGCTCGAACAGCAACTCCGCATTCTGACGCGACAGATGGATCTGTTGAAACTGCGCAGCCCGATTGAAGGGGTCATCGCAACCTCATATCTGCACAACAAGATCGGAGATTTTCTCGACAAAGGACATATCTTCTGCGAAATCGTGAGTGACGGGACCGTAGTAGTGGAAATGCCAGTGCCCGAAAAGGAGATCGGGGAGATAAGGAAAGGTTTTCCCATTACCATCAAAATGCGCGGTTACCCGGATCTCTGGTATAAAGCTCACGTGAAGGATATAGCGCCCATTGCCGTCCCACAGGGTTCCATCCGTACAGTAATCGTGCACGGAGAGTTGCATAATACGGAACGACAACTGCGGGCCGGCATGACAGGTGTGGGCAAGATCCTCTGTGGCAAGCGCACCATATACGAGATAGCAACTCGCAGGGCAATCCGCTGGCTCCGTACGGAATTCTGGGAATACCTCCCATAGAACACTCGGGCCCGGGCCCCCGCCGCCCCCTAATCAAAAGGTGGTTTATACTTATCGGCGGTGTTTAGGAAATCATTAGAAAGAAATTGGATTTTTCTATTGACAGAACCGTCCCCATCCTGTTAGTTTCCCCAATATTACAGAAAGAGTCTGTCGTAGTTGAACTGAAAATTAAGCGCCTTGTCAGCGCATTTGTGCGGGGCTGGTTTATCTGTTAAGCGCTCTTGAATAGCTCCCTCATCATGATGTGTCGAAGTGAACGCCTTGTCTGAGCAGGGCAATCGCCGAAGCACAGGGAGCAACGCCCCGTGGCAACCGTCGTCGGCTTGTTCCGGCGGCTGGCGGGTGCATTCATTAAATTAATGAAAGTATGGGCGGCCGGAGCTGTCCGTTCGTTGTGACGAGGCGGCAGACTCCTGTGCCCTTTACCCAGCGCGGAAAGGAGGCCGTATGGCAAGTGCAATTCTCTGGTTGTGAATAGAAACTTGCGACCTTACTGACACCCAACAACACGAATGGAGAACATTATGCAGACCGAAATCGAAATCCTCGAAACTCGCGACAACCCGAT
>JAAYAM010000287.1 GCA_012719355.1 Acidobacteriota bacterium | reverse complement strand
TTGGTTGCATCAAGGAATCTGCTGTCTGCCCGGACTGGCAAAGCAAAGGCTAGAACCATAATGATCAAAGCAACAATGTTAGAAATCAGAGTTCTTACCATAGTTAAGGATCCATCGATACTCTAAATCCCGGCCGCAATTAAGCCCATTCTATTCAAGATTGTGGCATGTTTAAATCATTTCGCCGACCGATGACTGGAAGATGGCATTTGATGCTCTGGCAAGAGTGGATTGACGCGCACGCTGCAAATGCGCAAAAAGTATCTCTCTTTGCGATGCATCTGGTTTCAATGCGTTGCACCTGGCTTTCGATGTTACAGTAGCAGGGTGCCGGAAAAGAGCAACCCTGAATATGGCCCAAAATTACCTCCTCACTCTTCTGTTCATCCTGATTTCCGTGGTTATCTCCTCCATTGGCGCTGCGTTCACCTACTTCTTTCTGTCGCTGGCCATTTCCTCCCCGCTAATCGTCTACACCGTGCCTGTGCTGGTCTTTGCGGCTCTCTGCTATGTCTGTTTACGGTTTTCGCTGAGGATCGGACCGGCGAAAGATTACATCGATGCCGCCTTACCGCTCAGCCTCGCAGCCACACTGCTTGCGGTTGGTATCCTGGCTTTCCCGACCGTTCGAGAAGCAGTTCGGCCTCATCCTGACCACGCCGGCGCTGTAGTTTTCCAAGCGTTGCGGGAGAACACGTTCCCATTGAAATCTGTGAAGGCAGGCCAAGGTTTTGATGATCTGCAGATGCTCAAAACCATCCTGGCCGGGAAGCGAATCGTGGCTATGGGCGAGGCTACGCATGGGACCAGCGAATTCTTTCGCATGAAGCACCGGCTCACTGAGTTTCTGGTGGTTGAGATGGGTTTCCGGCATTTCGGCATGGAGCTCAGTTCGGCGGATGGTCGCCTGCTGGATGATTATATCCAAGGCAAACATGCAGATCCTCTCCAGGTGCTGTACTGGCCCTGGAGAACCAGGGAAGTGCTGGATATGCTGGCCTGGATGCGGGCCTACAATGCCGGCGGCGGCCCGCAAGAACGCCTCACCTTTCATGGGATCGATCCTATTTACAGTACGCGCGATCCGGTCATGGCGCAGAACGTGACCCGCCTGCTTAAGGAAGCCGGCCCGGAAAGTAAGATTGCGCTGTGGGCGCACAACGCCCATATTTCGAACAGCAACGGTCGGATGGGCAGCTACCTGAAAGCTGAGTGGGGTGACGTGGCCTACCTGCTGGGCTTTGAATTTGACCACGGCGCATTCACCTCGCGCATGGCGACAATCCACACATATTCGATTGGCCCCGCTTCCCCTGAATTCTATGCACATGCCCTGGCTCGGCTGGACGCTCCCCTGCTCTACCTGGATTTTAAGGCACTGTCTCGGTCGCCAGCCCTGCGGAGCTGGCTTGAAACTCCACAAAGTTCGCACGAATTTCAGGAATTGCACGCCATCTACCGGCTAAATCCAGAGTGGTACACGCTGCATGACAGTTGGGCGCAGCTGTATGACGGGTTAGTTTTTATTGAAGAAAGCACGCCGGCCCAAACTGTGCCATAGACTAGAAAAAGAGAATATGAGGGCCTCACCTCAAGGTCGCGCGAGTTGAAATCTGTAGGGCAAGCTCGCTCGGGGACGAATCCTATGGCAATAGAGTCTCACCTCTGAGGTCATTTCAGGCATTCATTTTTTCTGGTTCGGTGCTGATCGAGCCGTATAGTAAGATGCCGGCCTTATCGGAGTGTGTCATCATGAGGAAGAAAGTTGCCATGAGAAGAGCCGATCGGGAAATCAGGGATAGTTCGGAAATGATCGACATCCTGAAAAGGGGAGACGTCTGTCATATCGCCCTTGTTGACGGAACGGAACCGTATCTCGTAACACTCAATTACGGATTCTCATGGCACTCCCATCGGCCGACTCTGTATTTCCATTGCGCTGACGCCGGTCGGAAAATGGAGATTCTTAGAAAAAACCCACGGGCCTGTTTCAGTGTCGATACGGATCATGTGGTTGTCCGAGGGGTAAAGGCCTGCAATTGGGGTATGAAATACAGGAGTGTCGTCGGATATGGCGACATCCAAATTGTCGAAGACGCTGCTGAAAGAGAAGAAGGCTTACGATTGCTAATGGAACAATACAGCCATTCTCAAGATTGTGTGTTCGAGTCAAAGATCCTTGCTTCGACGAAGGTGCTGAAATTAGAAGCCGACGAAATTACCGGCAAGAAGAAAACATAGTTGCCTCTCCGTTTGAAAATAAGATAAGTCATACCCAACCTCAATCACACCTTCCCCAGCTATCTAATGAAACAGGCTTATTTGACAGAACATAGAGGCAAACAGTTGGGAGAAAAAGGACAGCGATTCATTCTTGATCGCTGTTAGAAGGCCGCTTTCCGATATATGGTCGCCCATATCGGCATCCTTTCATTCAGTTCGGAGTGCATCCATGGGATTGCGGACTGCACGCCGTGCCGGCACGAAAGATGCCAGGGATGCTATTGCAAGGATGAGAGTTGAGATAGCAGCATAGGTGATCAGGTCCAAAGGGTTAAGTCCATGCATTCGGCTCACCAGAAATCTGGATAGAGCCGCACTGCATGCCAGGCCGATGACAAGGCCTAAGGCGGCCATCCTCAACCCTTCAGATATCACCTGCTGAACAATATCTCGGTTGCGTGCACCCAATGCCGTGCGGATTCCGAACTCTCGAGTCCGTTGAGCAACGGAATAGGAGATGATTCCGTATAAACCGATTGCGGCCAGGAAAAGAGCAAGCGATCCGAAAATGCCCAGCACGTATGCGGCAGAACGTTCTTCTGCAAACAGCGCTTCCAGTTGCGTCGTTAGCAGGCTTGCGCCGCCGGAAAAAAAGTCCTTTGAATCAGCGCTCCGACAAATCCTCTGAATCGGAGAAATCATCGAGTACGGATCCCCTGAAGCGCTCACGTGAAGGCTCATCTGCATATAAAACCAATTGGTAGTGTCAACGTAAAAGGGACCCGCCGTGATAAAGCAAAAGGGACCCACCCAAGTTAAAAAAAGAAATAGGAATCAAGAGGGGTTTGGGGCCCCCTCTTGATTCCTTACCTTTCTAGCCCCGT
>JAAYAM010000040.1 GCA_012719355.1 Acidobacteriota bacterium | reverse complement strand
TGAGCTGCAGACTCGGGAGTGCAATTTCGACATCCTGCTCCCCCATGACTGTGCCCAGGTGCTCAAAATACCCCATGCCGTTCTTGTAGAGTTCGACTTTTTTCACGGCAAGAGGAACAGCATCCTGCGCCGGCAATCCGGAAACGGTCACGCAAAACACGACGGCGGCTAACTGCGAGCGGAACTTCAACCTGGACATAGTCTTTCTCCAATTCTGTATTAGAAGGCCCATACTATACAGACGTATATCCAGGCATTTGTCTCACAAAAAATCACGGAGAGAGGTTCAAACAGGTCCAGGTATCCGTCCGGACTCAGGGCCGAACCGTGCCGTCCGTAATCCACAGATAGAGGGTGCGGCTGAACCCGTCGGAGTCACTGACGGTCTCGCTCTTCGAAGGGGGCCAGTCTCCCATACCGAAGGCATGCGACACAATGCGCGCTCCGGGCTTGAGCTGCTTTGTCAGCATGGGACGGAGCAGCTCATTCGAAGACGACAATAGATACAGCGTCACCACGGAGGCTTCAGAGACGTCGGCCTTCATGGCATCCTGCACCTTGAAGCTCACGAGTTCTTCCACCCCCGCCGTCTTTGCGTTTTCCTGAGACTCCCTAATCCGGTCAGGATCGATGTCGATGCCAACCCCGCGTGCGCCATATTTCTTGGCAGCGGTTATGACAATCCGCCCGTCGCCGCAACCAAGATCGTAGACCACATCCTTTGAAGTGACCTGAGCCAGCTTAAGCATTCTGTCGACGACACGCTGCGGGGTGGGGACGTAGGGGGCAAGATTCTGCTGCGGGGCCGGAATGACGGCCCCGGCAGCAACGGCGATAAGAGTGAAAGAAGTAAGAAGCAGTAACGCGTTTCGGGTTGTCATAATCCCTCCCTTTCCTTGGAAACTATGCACAGCCAGGGGGGATGATGCCGGGCACTAACCTTTCTGCTTCGCGGCCTTTGGAATGTCCATGGATTCCCTCGACATGATCAGACCCGACTGGCCGTCCCAGGTGTCGGGTGGACGGCGGGTCACAACATCAGCCCATTTTCCAACGGCGCCGCATTCATACAGCTTTTTTATCTGTTCCTTGTTCTTCGCCAGCATGTGTGTGAGGACGTACTCATTGTCGAACCCTACGGCCCTGACCGACCAGCGGACTTTGGGCGGCGTCTTCGACATCAGCACAGGAAAATCGAATTCGTACATGGGTCCGAGCACCGGATCATCCACAAAAGCCATCGAGCCGCGTTCCCGCGCATTCTCGTCTTCGACGAGTTCCTTCACGTTGAGGATATGGGTTGCGGCAAAGCCGTGCTTCTCTGCCAGCTGTTCGATTTCGCCTGATTTTTTCGTCCTGGCCCATTTCCCGACGAGATCCAGGATTTCCTTCGCATTCTCGTCCTGAAGCCGTGTCAAATGGTCGCTAAACCGGGGATCATCGGCCAGTTCCGGCCTGCCCATGGCAGTGCACAGTCCTTTGAATTCATCGGGCATCGCGGCGGCAATTGCGACGTAGATGTCATCGGCGCAGCGGAACGTGTCGGCCGGGCAGACGCAGACGTCCCTGTTTCCTTCCGGACCGGCCGTATTGCCTGTGATCGCCTGGTACGGCCATACCCATGACATCGTCCGGATAAGCGACTCGGTCTGTGACAGCTCGATGTACTGCCCCTTGCCTGTGCGTTGGCGATTGTGAAGCGCGGCCAGGACCGCCACTTCGCCCAGCAAAGCTCCGTAGTTGTCGGCTACGTAAAGCCTGCTTCTCAACGGCCTCTGCCCGGGGAACGACGACATCCACGAGAAGCCGGCCAGGGCCTGTGAAGCCCCGTCATTCGAAGGGCGGTTCTCAACCGCGTACTGGCCCCACTGGCCGAAGCCGTTCTTCGAGATATAGATCAACCTCGGGTTGATCTCTTTAAGCTGCCGATATCCGACGTTCCATTTTTCAAGAACTCCCGGCCGCATGTTCTCTTCGACCACATCGCACTGTGCCGCCAGCTGCCTGAATATCTCCTGTCCTTCCGGCTTGTGCAGATCGAGTCCCATGAAATACTTGTTTTGGTTTGCGTGGACAAACCCGGTTCCCTGATCTCTGAAATTGTCGCCGAACGGTCCAAGATTGCGGGACGTATCACCCAGCGGCGGGATCTCACACTTGATGACTTCTGCGCCGAGCTTTGCCAGGAAGGACGGCCCGGCAGGGCCAAGAATAATAGTGCACGCTTCGAGTACCTTGATTCCCTTCAGAGGCGCAGGTCTGTTGTGCTTGTTCTGCAAATAGTCTTTCCATGTCTCCATGGCCATATCGATCCAACTCTCCTCTCTCAAAAGTAGGAGTATCCAATCCTGTCAGTTCCCCGGTGGCGTATCCCAATGTGCCGGAGTAAACCTGCGTCATTTCCTGGAATACTGCGTTACTGCACCGCTACTGGAACTCTACAACTCAACCGGTCTTCCCGGTACACTCCTAATCTGCGAACCACAGGCAGACCGCGAATCATCATCGGCTGAGACGCGCGGCCGCAATGGTCAACAGGATACTCCAAACAGCGATCGTTTTACCAGTCTCCTCGCACTGATCGATTCATTCCCAGCCGTTTTTTACCCCGTGCTTACCCATGTATCCAATGGCTTCAATCTCGTGGATCTTCCCATTCCTGATTTTGAACATATGGGCCGCAACAAGGTCGAAGGCGCCGTATTTGTTCGGCCACTCCGTGACGCCAGGCACGCCGACAATTTCGATCACCTCCGGCTTGCCGTTATGCACAAGCATGGAGAAGGCGAATACCAGTCCCATCTCGACGTCCGCAACCAGCAGCCGGCGCTGGTCGACGCTGGTAATCGATTTCCACACGCCTGTGGACATCTGCTCTGCGCAGCTCATCTTTCGGAATGGAGCGAAATCGTCGTCTTTGGCGGGCGGTTCACGATCATTCGCCGTCGTCATCCCGTTTTCACGTCTCACGCATTCATCGGCAAACGGGGCGACCGTGCCGTCGGCCTGAACAATCGAGTCGTAATAGGAATTTGCAATTTTGAACATCTGCTCCCGCGACGATCTTTCCGATTCCTTCAGCGGCTGGACCAGCGCCGGGCGGGGCGTAATCAGCGTTCTGGCCAGCGGCTGTCTCGTTTCGTGATGCACAAGATGATCGATTTCAGTGATTTTGCCGTCGACCACCTTTAGCCGGATGGCAACCAGAACAGGCAAATCGTTTTCCTGCATCACCCCTATCAATCCGACCTGGGCGACGACCGGATCCGCCGCGTAGATTTTGAAATCCTTCGGCCCTCTCGAGATCGTCTTCCAGAAACCGGCGCCGATAGCCGTCTTTTCAGTGTTTTCCACAAACCTGACATCCCTGTGCAGCGGAACCATCGTCGGATCGTGCCTAACGAGGGCAGTGATGTAGCGATCCATTATCGAGATCAGGCATTGCCTGTCACAGTCGTCAGCTGTCGCGGGATTCACCATCCCGATAATGAGGAAAACACAAACAGACAACGATACCTGTTTCATACCTTGCGCTCCTTAGCCTGCTGAGCAACTGCGCAGGTTTCACCAGGGCGAAACCTGCGGCTTTGTGATTTTGTTCGATTCATGCATTTATGCGGGTCCCAATCGTCCCTTCGCCTGCAGCACGTCGGCAATATGCCGCATGCCCAGCTCTTCCAGGGTCCTGCGCGTCGGATACCCTGAAGCGGGATCCCAGCCTTCCACTTTAAAGAAGGCCGTCTTCCATTGTTCGACTCCTTTGTCTTCGAAAAAGAGTTCTCTGCAGTTGACCCATTCCCATTTCGAACCATCGAATATAGGGAGTTCAGGAGCATAGCCGCAATACGATGCTCCGGGCCGGTAGTAATAGCCGGCGAATTTCTCCTGATTCCTGTGCCTCCCCTGCATCACGAAAATCGCCCTTTTCAGATTCCAGATGCGGCGGCCGATTTCCATTCCGTCCACAAAGCTGTGATCTCTTCCGGTGACGGCTTTCAGGAACCGCGGTTCCGCCTCGGTAGTATAGCCCTTGCCGTCCGGGCTGTTTTCGTTGAAAAGGTTGGAAAAAGCCCAGTCGCACAGCAGGACCGACTCCTTGTAATACGTGGCGTAGTGCTGATGCCAGGCCACCCACTGTGCCTTTCGGTCGGAGTAGATCCCGGTCTTGTAGGCACGCTCTCCCTTCCAGCTGTAGTCAAACCACAGCGGGTCGTTGTATGGCGCCGTACGGCTTGCCAGGATTTTGACAAACTGCTCGCACGTGTATTTCTCCTTGCGTCCGAGCGACATGTCGTGGTTGTTGATGTCTCTGGAATCCATGAGGTTTCCATACGCCCACTCCACCGTGGGCATCGACCAGTGATCCTGATAGCCCCAGGCCGTGAGGCGCAGCAGCACATCGAAATCCCCCGGCAGTCTGCCGAGCTTTTCGGCGAAGCGGGCGGTTCCTTCGGCCAGCAGATCGCCGATTCCGACGCGATTGGCGATCGCCAGTCCATAGATCTCGGCAAACTCGGGCTTTTCGATATCGGCCATCGGAAGCGGCGAGGTGTCGAACTTCGTACCTGGGCCGATTACGCCAAGGTCGTACATCTTCTTCATGTACCAGCCGAGTGCTGTGTATGCGGGAATGCGCGGCTGGATCGGGAAATCCTTGGGAACCTCGAAACTCATCGGACCCATGAAGCACGTTTCCATGGCATTCAACCCGAGCTTCTGGGCGACGTCGGTCATTTTCCACTGGATTTCGTACGGAGTCCCTTTATGCGGCGGCGCGAGGTTGTACCATGTTTGTTCCGCGCAGTTGTCCGAATCGAGTCCATGAACCTGGTTCCTGTTGTGACAGCCCCTGCGGCAGCCCATGCAACTGGAGGGAATGCTCCCCTCCGGACCCGCAAACGGCGGACCAATCGGCCATTTTGTTTCCCACCATTCCCTGGCGTCCCTGACTCCCCGTGGATCGGCCACTCTGATCTGGCCGGTTCCGAGCACTGCTATCGCCTTCAGTTTTTTGGAGCCGAAGACGCCGCCGAAGCCGCCCTGGCCGGCCCCGGAGCCGCCGCCATGGACCAGCGATGCAACCCTGGTCATGTTTTCCCCGGCCGGTCCGATCGTCACGATAGCCGGTCTTTGCAGGGTATGGCCTTTTTCAAACTCCTGCCACTCCTGGCCGTACCGTACCCCGGTTCTTTTCCAGATTTCTTCCTGAGTCTCCCACGTCGTCAGGCCCCACAGCGCCTTCGCGTCTTCGATGGTGACCTTGTCATCGATGATGTTGATGTAGACGGGAGACTCGGCTTTGCCGATTACGACAACCCCGTCCCAGCCGGCCATTTTGAGCGTCGGGGCGAAACTGCCGCCGAAATTGCTGTGGCAGAACCAGTTGACCGGATACGACTGTGGAGACATGCCGGAAACGCTTGTCCTGCCTGCGAACGAGAGACCGGTGCCGGCCAGAGGCCCGGTCATGAGTGAGACGGCGTTTCTCGGATCAAAGGCATCCTGCAGATCCCAATCGCCCGGAGCGACGCACAGATCCCAGAACAGCGCTGCACCTGTGCCGTGCCCACCGCCGTACATCTCGTACTTGGCGGAGTCGATCGAGGAGGTCTGCCCGGTCGTTAAATTGACCAGAAGAATCTTTCCTGCAAATCCTGGTGTCGTCATGCTTTCCTCCTCCCCTATTCCTCGCCGGTCTTTGAAGAGGTTGTAGCCTGGCCGCGTTGCGGTTCAGGGGCAAACCTCAGATCGTAGCCGCTGTTATCAAGCTGTGACGGAAGTTCAGTGACCACTTTCAAAGCGCCGACCGGACAGGTCGTGACACACGCCTGCTGCCCGGAGGGACCCCCTTTCTTGCTGAAATACGGGGCATCGACGCACAAATCGCACTTGGTCGCCTTCTGAGCAGCCTGATTCCAGATTGTACGATGCGGCGTGAAATGACACGAGCTGAGGCATTTCCTGCAGCCAACGCACTTCTCGGAATCAATCATCCGGACATTGCCGTTGGCCGTGTTGACGTGACATGCCCCGGTGGGGCAGTTTTTCACGCACAGCGGGTCGGGACACTGCCTGCATACGTGTATCTGGATGTCATCGGGATACTTCGTCAGGACGGCCCGCGCAATCTGGATGCGCGACAGCGATGTGCTGGCGGCTCCATCATGCACGAGAGAACATGCGAGCATGCAGCTCTGACAGCCGGCGCAGTACCGGCTGTCATACACCAGATAAGCTGTAGAAAGCGGGAATTCGTCCGATGCCTGCGATGCCGATGCATCCGAAAGGGTGCAGGCGGCTACTGCTCCCCCGGCAATGACGGTCCCGCCGGCGACGACGAATTCGCGCCGGGAAATCTTTCCTTTTTCGCTTTCTTTCTCTCTAGCCATAACCATAACCTCCTGCGGCGCTCAATAGAGCTTGAAGAACAGTGTCTTCCCGCGCCCATTCGCCCCGCCCGAATCCGGATCGAAGGCCATTATGGGCTTGCTCTCTTTCTGCTCAACTGCAAATGCGATCCAGCCTTCGACAGCCTGACCGGCGCGAACAATACCGGTCAGTGAGGGCTTGGGCAGCGGCACCGAGATACCATCATATTCTTCGATATTCGCGGAATAGGCAACCCATTGGAGCGGCGAGCTGCCAAGCTCAAAACTCTTGTTCTCCGTGACTCCTCTCCCCGCCATGTCGAATTTCACCCGGGCAAGCAGATACTCGAAACCGGCCTTCGGCTCTTCCTTCACAGGACCGGTCTTCTTCAGCAGTTCCAGCGCGTCCTTCCCTCTCACCACTTCCAGGACTGTAACAGTAATGTCGTAGTTGGCCGGGTATACCGATCCGAGTTCGACAAACGACTTGACCGGAGCTCCGACAGCAGCCGGATTATCCGGTGAATTGACCTGCGCTGCTGCGACCACTTGGATTACCAGCAGTGCCAGGACCGAAATTGCGAATCTGCTGTTCATGTGTTCCTCCTACCTCCATTGGTCTACTGACGTGCTCGTCACATGACTGAAATCACCACCGGACCAGAACGTGTTGGTCCCTCCTCCCGTAACGACGATTTCGATAGTCGTAGCGCTCTCCGCCGTCTCTTTCGAAGCCATGAAGGCTGACGGCGTCGGGCTCTCCCGGCTGTAGCGTGATACGGGAATGACGGTGCCAGGACCCATCTTCAGGTAAGTTGCGTACGGTTCCACTCCGGCTCTGGCCTGCTTGAGCTCGTTTTCCCGATTTTGCCAGTAAAGCCATGCCGGGGTACCGGTGTTCTTCGCGAGATAGTCCGCATAGGCTTCCTTGGAACCAAACCCGGCTTGGGCCACGTCGTCTGCCACGATCGGGTCCAGGATCAGGGTGGCCGCATTTGTATTAAATGAAAAGAAATGCTCGAGCCAACCGCGGATCACCTGGTGAATCGGCATTTCGGAGTACCAGGCGATGTCGCTCATGCTCCAGCCGCTGAAGACGCTTACGACGCTCTCCGACTTCTTGAATCCCTTCTGTACGTGCAGTGGATTCCAGCCTGCGGGGAGACCGTCTTCAGCTTCCGGAAAACAAAGATTGTTATAAGAAAGAGGATTCCCCTGGGTGCCCAGGTATGTCTCCCCCACTTTGCCGGAGCCGCCGAGGTTCTTCGAAATCAGGGTCCAACTCCTGCCGATGGTCGCATTGGCCCTGTTCAAAGGGCCGAGGGCTCCGATGCCCGAGTTCATCCCGATTTCATTCGCGACCGGGCCATTGACCACCATCATTCTCGCGAAGGACGATGTTGAGCTGAACAGAGAAGTGACTCCCGTAGATGCCAGCGCCAGAATTGTCGGGAAGTACTCCGGCTTCGCACCCGCCATCACAGCGTTTACCGCAACCATCTCAACAGTGTATTCCCAGGCTTCATGCGGAGGAGAGGGACGCATCGATCCTACCAGCTCATCCGGCTTGCGACTCGTCGCCTTGAGCATCTCCGCAACTCTTGCCTCCGTGGGGAGCACCACCGGCATTCCATCAGTGAAATCAGAATCATAGAAAAGCTTCTCGAGATTACGGGCCGTATCGGGTGCGAGCAGCCTCGGCCGCGGCTCCCTCTTAAGGAAGCCTCCCTTTCTATCTTCCTCCGCGAGCGGACGGGTCAGGTTTTCAACGATTTCTTCGAGAAAAGGCCGTCCGGTAATCGGATCTTTTCCTTCGAGGTACTTACGGCAGAGTGCCGCCGGCCTGTCGGTGACCGGATGCGGTGAGTAGACCATCCGCATACCCGGTATTCCTTTCTTGAAGGCGATGGTGGTGACGAGGTCCTGGAATCTTTGAGTGATGATCGGAACGGTGGGAACGCCAATTCTTTCAAGGGTGACGCTGTGGCCGACGACCGCCGGCGAACAGCTGCTTCAATGCCCGATCAGCACGATTGCGGCCTGCGCTTTCTCCTTTATCTCCGCCCAAAGTTTCGGATCATCGTCCATGTATCCGCCGAACTTTTCTTTCAGCACCCAGTTGGTTTCCGGACGCTTTTCCTTGAGTATCTTGACCAGCTCGTCGACAAATTCCTTTGTGCGAGGATACTTCGTGTCGACGATATACACCGTTTTGCCATCCAGAGTAGCCGGACGTGCGGCCATGGGTATTTTGCGGATGGGAGGCTGAATGCCTCTCGGGTTCAATACCGTGATTTTGGCCTCATCCGCGGTTTGGCCGGCAACCGCACCAAAGCTCAGCAGGCAGAGTATGCCCGCGAGAAAGCAGCCTGTCCCCGTCTTCATTCCTCACCCTCCAATGTCGGAATTTACTGCCTGAAAAAAAGGTAACCTCCGACAATATAACGCGTCCCGGGATTTTCCCATCAGACAATTTGCGTCCGATTCTGCAGCTCACAGAATGGTAGAATTGCTTTTCTGGGACAACGGAAATGGATCACGTCCATGTGCGGGTCTATGAAGAACTGAACGACCGGCTGCCGCCGGATCGGAGGAAACGCCGCTTCCCATGCCCGCTTCCCGGCATCACGAATGTGCGGCAGCTCCTGGCGCGGCTGGGCGTGCCCGAAAGTGAGGTTGAACTCGTGCTGATCAACGGTGAATCGAGTTCGTTTTCGGACACTCTGCGGGCGGGTGATTTCGTCAGCCTTTACCCGGTTTTCGAATCCCTGGATGTCTCAAGTCTCATACGTACCCGCAGGGAGCCTTTGAGGCGACTCGCGTTCATGGTGGATCAGAGGCTTGAGCCTCTTGCAGCCCGGCTGCGCTCGCTCGAATTCGATGTTCAGGAATGCAAAAACATGGGTCGGAGCGAAATCGCAAGAATCGCGGAGGAGGAGAAAAGAATTTTCCTCGCGAGATCCGGATTTGTCGACACTGCAGATCTGTCGCGCCTCTTTATCCTGAGGCAACAGGATGTCGAGCTCCAGTTGATGGAAGTTCTGACCCGCTTCGATCTCATCTGATGGGGAGAGACTCTTCGTGGAGCGAGCAGAGTTCGTGGCGTTCGGGACGCAACACATCGCCGTGCTGGTGATTATTGCTGCAGCGTGTGCGGTCTCAGCCTGGGTAAGCAGGAACTCTGCAGACGAGGAGCGCAGATGGACTGCCGGAACCATCGGGTTCGTTCTCCTCGGCTATGCGATCTTTTTTTACGTTCAGCAGGGGCTCGACGGCGCACTCAGCTGGCAGTACTCGCTGCCGCTCGAGCTGTGCAACCTCGTCCTGATCGCCTGCATCGTTTCGCTTTTCCGGCCGAACGGATTCCTTGTCGAAATTGCCTACTTCTGGGGCCTGGGGGGTGTTTTGCAGGCGACGATCACTCCGGACCTGGCCCTGGGATTCCCCTCCGTCGATTTCTTCCTTTTTTTCTGGAGCCACGGAGCGACTCTGGCCGCGATTGCTTTCCTGGCAGCCTCCCGCGATTTCAGGCCGCGCGGCGGAAGCATCGTACGGATGATGCTGGCTCTGAATGTCTACGGAATCGCGGTGGGCGCGATTGATGCGCTTGCAGGATGGAATTACGGATATCTCTGCCACAAGCCTGCCGTCCCCTCCCTTCTCGACTTTCTCGGCCCATGGCCATGGTATTTGATTTCGATTGAAGGGGTAGCTCTCTTGAGTTTCGTGATCCTGTGTCTCCCCTGGCGTATAGGCGAGTCGTTACGGACCTCGAAAGCTGTTGTCGATTGACCGCCCTGTCGTGTCGCCGTAAAATGACACATTTGGTCCTTCCATGTTAGACAAGATAGTGGTGCGCGGCGCTCGCCAGCACAACCTCAGGAATATCAGTCTCGAGATTCCGCGGCACAGGCTGACGGTGATCACCGGCCTGTCGGGATCCGGCAAGTCAAGCCTCGCATTCGATACTATCTATGCCGAGGGTCAGCGCCGCTATATCGAGTCGCTTTCGGCGTACGCACGGCAGTTCCTCGAGAGGATGGAAAAACCTGAACTCGATAGCGCGGAAGGCCTGTCGCCGGCAATCAGCATCGAGCAGAAGACCACAAGCCGTAGTCCCCGGTCCACGGTCGGGACCGTTACCGAGATCTATGATTACATGCGTCTGCTGTTTGCCTCCATCGGCAAACCGACCTGTCATATCTGCGGCAAACCGATATCTCACCAGACCCTGGACCAGATGGTCGATCTTATCGCCGCCTATCCCGAGAACACTCGCGTCATGATCATGGCTCCTGTGGTGCGCGATAGGAAAGGGGAATTCAAGAAGCTCTTCGAGGGCTTCCTGAAGAAAGGATATCTGCGGGCGCGGGTTGACGGAGAAACTCGCAGTCTCGAGGAAGACATTCGTCTCAGCAAGACCAGAAATCATACAATCGAGATTATCGTGGATCGGGTCCTGATCAGGCCAGGGGTACGGAATCGCCTCGAGCACTCGGTGAAGGCGGCGCTGGAACTTGCTGAAGGGCTTGTAACGGTCGTTGCGCTCGAAAAGGAAGAGCGACTCTTCTCCGAGCGCCAGGCCTGCATTGATTGCGGCATAAGCATTCCTACGCTGGAGCCGCGCTCCTTCTCATTCAACTCACGCCATGGAGCGTGTCCGGAGTGCGAGGGACTGGGCACGCGGCCGGCCTTGAATCCGGACGCTCTCATCCCGGATCCAGGCGCCCCGGTCTCGGCGATTCAATTTCCGCTTGAAAACGAGAGGATCGTCTCTTACCTGCGTGACTCTCTCAGCAAGGTTGTGCGCAAATTCCAGATCGACGGCAAGACTCCTTTTGAAAAGCTCCCGGCGAAAGCAAAAGAGGCTTTTCTGTACGGGAACTCCGGACCGGGAGAATTCCGGGGCGTCGGCCGCCGGTTGGAGTCGTATCTTGCTGCCCAGGCGAATTCACGAAGTACATCCGAGATAGGAAAGTTCTTTTCTGACCGCGCCTGTCCTGCCTGCGGCGGGTCGCGCCTGAGGCCGGAAAGCAGGGCGGTGAAGATCAACGGCATGTCGATAGCCGACTATGCCCGGCTCTCGCTGGAGGACGCATATAGGGCGTTCTCCGAAATCGAACTCACCCCGAGAGAAGCGCAGATTGCGGGGCAGGTATTGCGCGAAATACGCGGTCGAATGGAGTTCCTGCTCAACGTTGGAGTCGACTACCTGTCGCTCGATCGCCCCGCTTCCTCCCTTTCCGGGGGTGAAGGGCAGCGGATACGGCTTGCTACCCAGATCGGTTCGAAGCTCCGCGGAGTCCTTTACGTGCTCGATGAGCCTTCCATCGGCCTCCATCCTCGCGACAACAGGAAACTCCTTGACACGCTCGCTGAGCTCAGGGATATGGGGAACACGATTCTGGTGGTGGAACACGACGAGGAAACCATCAGGAGTGCCGACCATATTGTGGATCTTGGTCCTGGCGGCGGCCGTACCGGCGGAGGGATTGTGGCGGAAGGCACGATCGAGGATGTGATGAGAGCGCCGGAATCGTATACGGGAAAGTATCTCACCGGCGAGCTTCGCATCGAGTATCCCGAGAAGCGGAGAAAAGGGAACGGGAAGAAGCTGATCATCAAAGGGGCGCGCCATAACAACCTCCAGGGAATCGATGTGGAGTTCCCGCTCGGTTTCTTCATTTGCGTAACCGGCGTATCCGGCTCAGGCAAATCCTCCCTTGTGGACGATATCCTCTACAAGGCGCTTTCACGTAAACTGCACCGTGCCCTCGCCACTCCGGGCTTGCACGACAAAATCCTGGGCGTGGAGCACCTGGACAAGGTAATTGAAATTGACCAGTCACCGATAGGCCGGACGCCCCGGTCAAATCCAGCCACCTACACCGGGCTCTTCACTCCGCTGAGGGAACTCTTTTCCATGCTCCCCGAATCGAGGATCCGCGGCTACAAGCCCGGAAGATTCAGCTTCAACGTGAAGGGGGGCAGGTGTGAAGCATGTCAGGGGGACGGGTTGCGCCGCATCGAAATGAGTTTTCTCCCCGACGTGCACGTCCTTTGCGAGACCTGCCAGGGTAAGCGCTATAACCGGGAGACTCTTGCGGTAAAATACAGAGGTTACTCGATCGCGGACCTGCTTGAGATGAATATCAGCGATGCGTATGCACTGCTTGAGAATATTCCCGCGATTTCTCAGAAACTGCAGACCCTGAATGATGTCGGACTTGGATATGTCCAGCTCGGACAATCGGCGACCACCCTGTCGGGAGGGGAAGCTCAGAGGGTGAAGTTGGCACGGGAACTAAGCCGTCGCGCCACGGGCCGGACGCTGTACATACTCGACGAACCGACCACGGGTCTGCATTTCCATGACGTCAAGAAGCTGCTGGACATACTTAACAGCCTCGTCGATCTGGGGAACACCGTCGTGGTGATCGAACATAACCTCGACGTTATCAAGATGGCGGACAGGATCATCGATCTCGGACCCGGAGGCGGGGAGCACGGCGGCCGTATCGTTGCTGAAGGGACGCCGGAGGAACTGGCCCGAGTCAAATCTTCTGCCACCGGAAAGGCGCTGTACGACTCATTCAGCAGGGACGAACAGCAGGCAGGGTCGCTGCACGTAAACTGACCGATGAAGATAAACGAGATTTTTTACAGTATACAGGGGGAATCATCATTCGCCGGCCTGCCTTTCGCGTTCATCAGGCTGTCCGGCTGCAATCTTCGCTGCAGCTACTGTGACACCGAGTACGCCTTCCATGAGGGGGCGCAGATGTCCGTCCCTGAAGTAATGAAAGCCATTGAGCCGTTTCCCACGCGACTGGCTCTCGTGACCGGAGGAGAACCTCTGCTGCAAAGAAGCGTGCACGAACTGTTCGGAACGCTGCTGGAACACGGCTATACCGTCCTGGTAGAAACCGGAGGGCAGGTTCCACTCGCAGATGTCGATCCGCGGGTCCACAAGATCATGGACTTCAAATGTCCTTCAAGCGGCATGGATCAGCGCAACAGGTACGAAAACGTGAGCTGTCTGACTCGCAATGACGAAGTGAAATTCGTGGTCTCCGACAGAAATGATTTCGACTGGGCTTGCCGCATCATCTGCCGCTTCGATCTGGTTCCGAAGGTTTCGTCTGTTCTGTTTTCTCCGGTCCATGGGAGATTGCCGTACCGGGACCTTGCGTCCTGGGTGCTGGACTGCGGCATGCCTGTGCGGATGCAAATCCAGATGCACAAGCTCATATGGCCCGGCATGGCACGGGGCGTCTAGCCATGAATTCCTGGAACCTACTCAGTGAGATCCGCCGGAGAGTGGCAGAGGAGTCGGGAGTGCTGCGCAAGGCGGCGCCGGTCCGGGTGGCGCTCTGCCATCCATCCACCTATCGGGTGGCGATGAGTTCGCTCGGATTCCAGAGCATCTACCGGGAAATAAACCTGCATACTGACGCGTGCGCGGAGCGGGCGTTTGTTCCCGATGACCCGGACCAATACCGCAGGAACCGCATGCCGGTGCTCACCTACGAGAGCGAGACTCCGCTGTCGCATTTCCCGGTTATAGCCTTCTCGATAGCCTACGAACTGGAGTTGCCGGGAATATTCGAGATACTGGATCTTTGCGGGATACCGTCCCTCCGGCGGGAAAGGACCGAACAACACCCGCTGATCATAGCGGGCGGTCCGCTGACGAACTCAAACCCTGTGATACTCGCTCCTTTCGCCGATCTGATCTTTGTCGGGGAAGGGGAAAATTTCGTCCATACCCTCCTCGAGGAATTCCCCGGGGCGAAAAGAGACGATCTGTTGAGCAGACTCTCCGCTATTCCGGGAGTCTACGTTCCGGGCGTGACAGCAGAGATGCCGCAGGCTGCCAGAGCCGCCGACTTCTCTCTTCCCGCTTACTCTCAAATTCTGACGGCAAACACGGTCCTTGCCTCGATGTTTCTGATAGAACCGGAGAGAGGATGCTCTCGCAGTTGTACGTATTGCGTCATGCGGCGGACCGACAGACATGGAATGAGGCTGGTGCCTCCCGAGAAGGTGCTGTCTCTGATTCCGGAGGAGGCCAGGCGCGTCGGTTTGGTTGGCGCAGCAGTCACCGATCATCTCCAGATCGAGAGGCTTGTTTCTGAAATCGTGGCGGGCGGTCGTGAAATAGGAGTATCCAGCCTCAGGGCCGACCGTCTGACCGGAAACCTTGTCAGGGCTCTGGCGCAAGGAGGAAACAGGACACTCACAACGGCATCTGACGGCGCCTCGCAGCGGCTGCGCAACCAGGTTGACAGGAGAACCTCAGAACGCCACCTGATCCGTGCCGCCGAATTCGTTCGCGACACTGGAATGCACCGGCTGAAGTTGTACGAGATGGTGGGGCTCCCGGGAGAGACGCAGGAAGATATCGATGAGCTCGTGCGCTTTTCCCTCGAACTCTCCAGGATTGCGCCGGTTTCGCTGGGAATATCTCCGTTTGTGGCAAAGCGGAACACCCCGCTTGACGGTGCTCTTTTCGAACCGATCTCTTCCATCAACGCAAAGCTTGCCAGGATCAGGCTGGGGGTGAAGGGGATGGTGGAAGTCAGACCCGCTTCCGCTCGCTGGGCGTGGGTGGAATACATGCTTTCACAGTGTGGCGAAGCCGCGGGCCTGGCCGCGCTCGACGCCTGGAAAGCAGGCGGCGGCTTCACCGAATGGAAGCGCGCCTTCAATAAACGTGAAATCAAACCAGAGTGCGGCGGGAAGGCTCATTTATGAAAACGAGAAGAAGTCTGCTGAAACCGGCCGGCGCCGGAGTTCTGATCTTCCTGGGATTCATACTGCCGGCCGTCATAGGCGCGGAGCAAAACGCGTGGCGTGATGAGGCCAGATTTGAAATCTTTGTAAATGGCGAGGAGATCGGCGAGGAGAGATTCTCTATTCGTGCTTCAGGCGACTCGGTGACCAGCAGTTCTACGCTGAGTTTCAAGACACCACGCAGCGGCCAGAGCGTCCGGATTGAGACTCAGCTGGCGGCAAACGCCCGGTTTGTCCCCAAGAACTATGAGGTCCGAACCGACATAAATGGGAAGAAAGGAATTGTCAAAGGGGTTTTTGCTCCTGGAGAGGCCTCCTTTGAATATCTTGCCGCCGGAAAGCCGACAAAGAGCGGGCTGCTGGTCGGAGACGAGTACCTGGTGCTCGACACCAATGTTTTTCACCACTTCGTTTTTGTCGGCCGTCTCTTCGACCTTGGCAACAAGGAGAACGCTCAATCGGTCGAGGTGGTGATTCCGCAGGAACTGGAAAACGGCATCCTGAGAATAAGAGAGGTCGGGATCGAGAAAATCCGTGTCGACGGCAAGAACAGGGAACTGCATCACCTGAGTGCAGACTCAGGTACTGTGCAGATCGATCTGTGGATCGATGACAAGAACGTGCTGTACAAAATCGCTCTTCCTGCCAAAGGACTTGAGATCGTCAGGAATTCATGAAAGATTTCGTAAGTGAGGTATCGCCCAAAATCTGAAACCGCAGGTTACTAATTGCGTAAAACTGAAGTCGGGCGCAATCTTTATTTGCGGAGGATTCAAGATGAGCAGACAGCCTGAGAGTTCCCGAAAAGGGAAGCGACTCCTCGGCGTATTGATGGTTTTGTTTGTCCTTTTCCTGGGGATAGGAATCGGAACCCTGATTACCGACAGGGTGGACGCGACCGGACCTGCCGAGAGCCAGTTGCAGATGCAGTCGGGCGGAAAGCCTGTCGCGGGGGCTCCTGCCCTTGCCCTTTCAGAGGCGTTCAAGGAAGTGGCAAACCGGGCCAAGCCCGCCGTCGTCAACATAAACACGGAAAGCACCGCCAGTGATTCGGATTCCTCCGAAATGTTTCGTCGGTTCTTTGACTGGCCGTTCGATCTGCCACAGGGTCCGCAGCTGCGGCGGAGCCTCGGATCCGGCGTGCTTGTGGATCCGAAAGGATACATTATTACCAACAATCATGTCGTTGAGGGTGCGACCAAGATCAAGGTCCGGCTGATGGGCGGAGAGGAGTACACGGCGTCGTTCATAGGCTCCGATCCGATCTCAGACATTGCGGTGATAAAGATCACTCGTGAGACCCCCTTCCCGTACGCGAAGATCGGCAATTCCAGGAACATGAGTGTCGGTGACTGGGTGATAGCGATAGGGAGTCCGTTCGAACTCGAGCAGACTGTGACTGCCGGCATCATTTCGGCTATCGGGCGGACTTTCGAAAACGGCGGTGGACCCTCTAATTACTCTTACCTGAACGACTACCTTCAGACAGACGCCTCGATAAATCGCGGCAACAGCGGCGGGCCGCTCCTGAACATGAATGCCGAAGTGGTCGGGATCAACAGCTTCATTTCCACCCCTTCCGGCGCGAATGCAGGGGTGGGGTTTTCCGTACCATCTCATCTGTTCACAAGGGTCTACAATCAGATCCTTCAGAGCGGCAAAGTCTCGCGCGGGTTCGTCGGAGTGTTGATGAATCCTACGTTTACGCCTGCAATGGCGAAATTTTTCGGCGTGAAGCAGGGATCAGGGGTTCTGATCACCTCTCTGAGCAACGACGAAGGTGACGCTTCCGGTCCCGGACCCGCCGAAAAAGCTGGGGTGCAGCCCGAGGATGTCGTCATCGAGTTCGATGGAAAGAAGATCATGAGCCGGCAGGACTTCGTCTTTGCCGTCGCGGAATGTCCGCCGGGCAAGAATACAAAGATGAAGGTGGTCCGGGGCGGCCAGGAAAAAGTGCTTCAAATAACCGTCGGCGAGCGTCATTTCAAGGAACTGGAAGAAACCAAGTACGCCTTCGACGAGAGCGACACGAAGGCCAAACCTGAATTGGGACTCACGATCGACACGATTCCGTCAAGGGTCGTGAAGATGTCAAATGTTTCTGAGGGCGCATACGTCTTTTCGGTGAAACCGGGGAGTCTTGCATACGATGCCGGACTGAGTGAGGGCGGCCAGAGTGGTCCCGGTGACATCATCGTTGCAGTCAACGGTAAGCCCGTTACATCGCCGCAGGACCTGAGCGATTATGTCAAGAGTTTGAAGAGCGGCGATTCCATGGTGTTGAAATTCATGCGGCCAGTCCGGCAGAGCGGCACGAAACTGGAGTTCGGCCCCCTTTACACGAGCCTCGTAAAGCCGTAGCGTCAGTTACAACCACAGGTTGCACATATCCGCGCTGGAATTATAAGATTGCCTTGTCGGCGGAAATGTTGGAGCCTGTGGTTGTTTTGTTGTACCTTGCTGCATCATCGCGCGCCGCGTTTGACATTGGGCCGAGCGATACTATAATCTTTGCCGACAGCGAGTTAGCTCGGATTCAAACTTGGGCTATCGTCGGCTGACGGGGAATTGCGGACTATGCCGGATGCAAGAGATTACCTGTTCAATGAGCGAAATCGGGAGATCCTTCACTGGGTCATAGCTACGTTCATCGCAACAGGCAGACCCGTGGGATCACGAAAGATTGCACGGCACAGCAGGGAACAGCTCAGTCCCGCCACAGTCCGGAACATAATGGCTGAGCTCGAGGAAATGGGCTATCTCCATCAGCCGCACGCCTCGGCCGGCAGAGTCCCAACCGACAAGGCTTATCGGTTTTATGTCGATTACCTGTTGAAGAGGAGAGGGTTGTCGCCTCGAGAGCGCAACATCATCGATCGAGACCTCAGGCTTGACGACACTGCCGAACACCTGATGGCGCGGACCAGCCAGCTGCTGTCACGCGTCTCAAAGAACATAGGGATCGTGTTGTCGCCGCCGATCAGCCGGGTTGCTCTTGAAACAATTCATTTTACGAAACTTACGGATAACAGAATTCTGGTCATAATCGTTTCGCGCTCAGGCATTGTCCAGAATCGGATTATTCATTACTCAGGAGATATTTCACAAACCGAGCTCGACCAGGCAGCACGTTACTTAGTCGAGAATTTCAAAGACCAGACTCTGTCTGAGATCAGGACTCAGATTCTGCAGATGCTTCAGAAGGAAAAGGCTCTCTATGACGACTTCATGCAGAGAGTTATAAGCCTGGGTATGGGGGCTTTTGCCGATACTCAGGATCAGATGGACGTCGAAGTCTATCTGGATGGAGCATCCAATCTAATCAATACACCTGAATTTTCCGATATCAACAAAATGAAGCTTCTGTTTGAGACTATCGAACAGAAGAACCGGCTGGCTACCCTGCTTTCCCGGTGCATCGAGGAAGACAGCCAGGAGGTGCGGATTACCATAGGTGCTGAAAATGCTCTTCCTGGGATAGAGGACTGCGCCCTGATTACCTCACGCTACAGAGTGGGTGAGAAGACTCAGGGATCTCTGGGGATTCTGGGCCCCACGCGAATGGAATATGCACGGGCGATTTCGCTGGTGGACTACGTGGCGAGGCTGTTTGGGCGGGTGCTCGAGACAGGAAATCAGTGATGACATGGAGAATTTATCAGCATCCTTCGGATGCGGAAGCGTCCGGGAACAGTAACGACAACGAATCCGTACCTGAAGAGACGACAGAATCGGTCGCGGCTCCTGCCGACCCGATGGCGCAGTTGCAGGCGGATCTGAAGGCCGCAAAGGACGAAGTGGCCGAATGGCAGGACCGGTTTCTTCGCAAGGCTGCCGAATTTGAGAATTTCCGGAAACGGACAGACCGGGAGAAGGCAGACTCAATGATGCTGGCCAAGAGTTCGGTCTTGATCGAGTTCCTGCCGGTCGCGGACGCCTGCGAGCGGGCGTTGGACAGTTTCGCGGAGACCCGTGAGACGTCGCCGACTCTCAATCAATACAAGGAAGGGGTGGAACTTCTTTACAAGCAGTTGCTTGACACCCTAAAACGGGTCGGAGTCGTTCCGATCGAGAGTGAAGGAAAGCCCTTCGATCCGCACCTTCATGAAGCTCTGTCACGCGAAGAAAGCTCAGAAGTGAAGGAAGACACAGTAGCGAAGGAGTTGAGACGGGGATATCTTTTCAAAGACAGGCTCCTTCGCCCGGCACAGGTGATTGTTGCGGTTCACTCTAGAAAAGACCAGACATCCTGATGAGCAGAGTTATCGGTATAGATCTGGGTACCACGAATTGCTGTGTCGCCGTGCTGGAAGGTTCCTCCGTCCAGATCATTCCTAACGAGCTTGGCGGCAGGACGACTCCATCGATCGTGGCGTTCACCGATAAGGGTGAGCGGCTCATCGGCCAGATTGCCAAACGGCAGGCGGTTACAAACGCGGCCAACACGGTTTATGCCGTCAAACGACTCATGGGACGCCGGTTTGACGCTCCTGAGATACAGGAGATCAGATCGCATCTCACGTATGACACGGCTGCTTCGGCAAATGGAGACGTCAGGGTCTCGGTTCAGGGGAGGGATTACAGCCCTCCGGAGATCTCCGCCATGCTGTTGCAGCACCTAAAGAGCACGGCGGAGGAGTACCTCAACGAGCCGGTGACCGAAGCGATTGTGACGGTCCCGGCATATTTCGACGACTCCCAGCGCCAGGCGACGAAAGATGCCGGGCGCATTGCCGGTCTCGATGTCCGGAGAATCATAAACGAGCCTACCGCGGCCGCCCTTGCGTATGGACTTGGGAAAAAGGACCGCGAAAGAGTGGCTATCTTCGACCTTGGCGGCGGCACCTTCGATATATCCATCCTGGAGATTAATGACGGGGTATTCGAAGTCAAGTCGACCTGCGGCGACAGCCTCCTTGGCGGCGAGGATTTCGACCGCTGCATCATGGACTGGATGATCGCGGAGTTTAAGGCCGATACCGGCATCGATCTGGGCAATGATGTTCTGGCACGACAGCGTCTCAAGGAGACCGCGGAGAAGGTCAAGTGCGATCTTTCGGTTGAGTCGGAGACGCGTGTCAATCTCCCCTTCATCGCCAGCGACAAAGACGGACCGAAGCATTTCGACAGGGTGCTCACACGCGAGCATTTCGAGTCGCTGGTCGCCGCGCTGGTGGAAAAAACCACCCCATTCTGCGAAAAGGCAATGAAGGACGCAGGTTTTGTCGCCGACGACATAGATAAGGTAATACTTGTCGGCGGCCAGACCCGCACTCCTGCGGTCCAGCGGCAGGTTGCAAAGATTTTCGGCAAGAAGCCTTCGCTGGAGGTCAATCCTGATGAAGTCGTCGCTGTCGGGGCCGCGCTCCAGGGGGGCGTGCTTCAGGGAGACCTCAAAGAGATCGTGCTGCTCGACGTGCTTTCCCTGTCATTAGGGGTCGAGACCCAGGGCGGCCTGTTCACCAGACTTATTGAAAACAATTCGACGATCCCGCTGAAGAAAACCGCGATTTTTACCACTGTGGCCGATAACCAGACGATCGTCGAAATACACGTTCTTCAGGGGGAGCGTGAACTGGCAAAGTTCAACCGCTCTCTGGCAAAGTTCAGCCTCGTGGGGATAGCTCCCGCGCCGCGCGGGACGCCGCAGATCGAGGTTTCGTTCGATATGGACGCCAACGGTATCCTGAGCGTCTCTGCGAGAGACAAGCTTTCGGGCAGGGAGCAGGCTGTCAAGATCACTCCGTCGACCGGTTTGAGCAAAGAGGAAATCGACCGCATGGTACTGGAGGCCAAACAGTCGGTCGAGAAGGACCGGGAGGCGAAGGAACAGGCCGAACTGCGTAACCGCATCAAGATCCAGGCATCGACCCTGTCGAGAAGCTTTTCCGAATTGGGATGGCTCCTTGACGCCGGCGAACAGGAAATGGTAAAAGACGCCCTTCAACAGGCCAAGAGCCTTCCTCCAGAAGAAGCCGGTCTCGATCTGCTTAGGGATTTGCTCAGCCAGCTCGAAAAGGGAGCGGAAAAGCTGTCCTCGGCCATGTTCAGCATGCCGGAAATGCCGGGATTGAGAGCCCGAGAGGAAGGCGGTGAAAAGGCTGAATCCGACGTGAACCAGCTGCTAAAATCTGCATTGGATCATGTGACTTCGAAGCCATAATCATCGATAGGTGGATTTTGCTTGAATAACAAACGCGATTATTACGAGATCCTTGGTGTTTCTCAGGAAGCCACGGACCAGGAGATCAAGCGCGCGTACCGCAAGATGGCTCTCCGGTATCATCCTGACAAGAATCCGAACGACAAGAATGCCGAGGAAAAGTTTAAGGAAGCAGCCGAAGCGTATAGCGTGCTGAGCGATCCGGAGAAACGCGCCCGTTACGACCGGTATGGGCACAGTGGGCTCCAGGGAGGATTCAGCGGCTTCGACCCGGCCACTTTCGGGGATTTCGGCGACATACTTGGCGAATTTTTCGGATTTGGAGATATTTTCGGCGGAGGGCGCCGTCGCGGCGGGCCCGAACGTGGTTCCGATCTAAGGTATGATCTCAAGATCTCCTTCCGCGAGGCCGCATTCGGTCTGAAGACCAAGATAAAGATCCCCCGCATGGACACGTGCGGCGCATGTGAAGGGCGCGGAACTCCGAAAGGGAAGAATCCGGTCACCTGTCAAACCTGCCATGGCAGCGGCCAGGTGCGCTACCAACAGGGCTTCTTTTCGATCAGCAGAACCTGCACCCAGTGCAGCGGCAGCGGGCGCGTGATAAAGGAACCATGCGAAACCTGCCAGGGACGCGGAAGAGTACGGCGGGAAAAGGTCCTCGAGATAAGGATTCCGGCCGGCGTCGACAACGGCGCAAGGCTGCGCATCCAGGGTGAAGGAGAAGCCGGGCCTCACAACGGTCCGTCCGGCGATCTTTACGTCGTCATCTACGTGGATGAGCATCCCTTCTTCCAGCGGCAGGGGAACAATATCTACTGCCAGGTGCCGATCGGGATTGCCCAGGCTGTTCTCGGTGCGGAGATTACGGTGCCTACCCTCGAAGGGGAGGAGAAGCTCAGGATCCCTGAGGGTACTCAGAGCGGTTCCGTCTTCCGCCTGAGAAACAAGGGGATTGTCAGCCTGGGTGAGAGAGGGAGGGGCGACCAGTTCGTGACCGTCAATGTGGTCATTCCTACGAGGCTTACGAAGGAACAACGGCAGATATTTGAATCGCTCGCCAAGCTGAGCAAGGACGAGGAACTGACCCAGGAGCGGAGCATATTCGACAAAGTCAAAGACATCTTCGGATAACTCCGATGCTCTCTCCATGACCCGAAGACGCTTCTACGTCCCGAGAAACCTTGTTGGGGAAGGACGAGCGGTACTCCCTTCAAGTCAGGCCCACCACCTGCGCAACGTCCTGCGTTTGAAGACCGGCGACACAGTTGAGATCTTCGACGGGGAGGGAACCGGCTACGCCGGTGCAATCGAGTTCCAGGGCGCGGACGTAATAGTTCACTCCCTGAGCCGGATCGCCGCGCCGGAGTCGCCGGCCAGCCTCGTTCTCGCTTCATCCCTGATCAAACCCGCGAAATTTGAGTTGATTCTTCAGAAGGCGACCGAGCTGGGGGTGACTGAGATTGTCCCCTTGACGACACGCCTGAGCGATATCCGGATTTCACCGGAGAAGATAGAGTCACGCCTGGAGCGCTGGGAACGTATCATCCGCGAGGCTGCGAAGCAGTGCCGCCGGCTTGATGCTCCAGGCCTGCGTGAGCCCGTCTCGTTCTCCGAGTTCCTGAAACTCGAAGAGTTTTCGTCTTATGACAAACTCCTGTTTTACGAGAAAGCGGGTGAATTATGGCGCCCTCGCTTCGGCATCTGCCGCAGGGTGGTTGTCTGTGTCGGCCCGGAGGGAGGATGGACGGCAGACGAGATAGAGGCTGCGAATGCCGCAGGTTTCGGGGTATTCAGCGTCGGCCCGTGGATTTTGCGGGCTGAGACGGCGGCGATTGCCTGCGTTTCGATCGTCCAGCACTGTCTTGTCACAGCATCTTCCGAATGAATCCTGCACGCTCCGCTATGTAATCCGTTGTCTATAGCACTATAATGCTCCCCTGCTTATGAGGAGGAGTGTCTGACATGAGATGGATTCTGCCTGCCGTGGGTCTGGCTCTTTTTTCGGTATCCCTTTACGGGCAGCAGCGTCCGTTCAGGACCGACGATGCGGAACTGCTTGACACCGGACAGGTTCGAGCCTCGATCGGAGTGGAATTCCTGCAGGCGCAGCGCCTGTCGCTCCCCGGACTCAAGGGTGACCTGACAAGGCTGGGGGTGACCAGCATACACGTCGGAGTGGGGGAGTACGCCGAGTTCCAGATATCGGGCGTAATGCAGGACGTCTTTACGGTATCGAGCCGCACCGAGCAACCGCCTATCCCTGCAAGATTTGACGGCAATACGACCACGGATTTCGGGGATCTCGTGCTCGGCACCAAATTGAAGCTGGCCGGAGAGAAAGGGGCGCGTCCGGCCATCGCCTTCAAATTTGCGGTTCAGCTGCCCAACGCCTCACAGGACAGCGGATTGGGTACAGACCAGACGGCGTTTTTCTCCAGTCTGCTGTTCAAGAAGAGCCTGTGGCGGGCGCAACTCCTTGCCGATCTCGGCATAGCCATTCTGGATTCTCCCGTGCTTCAGGGAACCCAGACCGACCCGTTTACCTACGGGTTGGCTGCGATCGTTCCCGTACACAGGAGCATCAACCTTGTTGCCGAAGTCAGCGGGCGCCAGGGACCGCCCCGCCGGGTCGGCAATGAGAACAAGTCGCAGACCCGTCTGGGGCTTCAATTCCGGGCCGGGGGGGTGCGCTGGGATCTGGCTGCCCTTGCAGGGCTGATGCCCTACGATCCCAAGTCCGGAATCATTGTCGGGGCGACTTATGAATTCCAGGCCTTCCAGCGGGATTGATTTACGGGTTACTATAGGGTCGGGTGTGTGATGGATAAATCGGAACCGGTCGTAATCGCAAGGGCATGGGCGGACAGTGAAGCCTCGGTAATCAAGAGTCTGCTTGAGAGCTACAATATCCCCTGCCACTACTCTTCCGAGTTGCCGAGCCGGCTCTATCCGGTGTCGACCGAAGGATTAGGGCAGATCCGGATCTTCGTGCCCGCCGCGCTCGCGCAGGAGGCGATAGCGATATTGAATGACCACCGTCGGAGCAAAGCCCACCTCCGGCTCGTAGAATAATTGTTCCCTCATTTTCAGTCATCGATCAGAAGGATTCATGATTATTGATGCCCATACCCACATATACCCTGAATCGGTGGCGGAGAAAGCCATCACAACCGTCGTCGGAAACACCGGCGGAGAGCTCGACTCCTACACTGACGGAACGGCCGATTGTCTGTTGAAGTCAATGGACGAAGCAGACGTGGATTTGTCCGTCGTGCTGCCGATTGCGACCGATCCGCATCACGGGAAAGGCATTCTGGAGTGGATCGCCGATCTGGCCGACCGGTCGCCCCGCCTGATCTTCTTCGGATCCGTGCATCCTCATGATCCCCAATACAAGGGGATGATCAGAAAGATCACCCAGATGGGCCTGTACGGGATCAAAATCCATCCTGCCTATCAAGGTTTTCCCGCCGACTCGAAAGAGGCTTATGCGCTGTATGAGGAGGCCTTGAAGAATGACCTGATCCTCCATTTTCACGCGGGAAAGGACCGCAGCCTGCCGGAATCGGATTACACATCGGTCGAACGATTTGCCAACGTCACGAAGGATTTCCAGGGCGCAAAGCTGATCCTCGCTCATGCCGGAGGAGACCGCGAGTGGGACAAGGTACTCGAACTTATGAAGGGCCGAAAGTGCTACTACGACATCTCCTTTGTCCTCGAAGACATGATGACCAGTGATCACGCCAGGCAACTCTACCTGCAGAACGAAGACTATTTTCTGTTTGGAACCGATAGTCCCTGGCGAGACCAGAAAAGATACGTGGACCTGATCCGGAAGTCAGACTTCCTGAGCGAGTCACAGAAAAGCAAGCTCTTTTCCGAGAATCTCCTGAGCCTGATCGGGATGTGAATTGTAAAGCAGGGATCTACGTTTTTCTCTCTTCACTTTCAATCAAGGCGACAAACACGTCCTCGAGTGACGGATTTATCCGTTCGATCCGGCTGATTTCTATACCGGCCTGACTCAGCAGCCTGCTTATGGTTTCGACGCCTGAATCGAGTTCGTCGACCTCGACATGCAGGCCGGCCCCGAATACCGCCACTTCTCCCACCCCTGTTGCATTTTCCAGCACCTTCATGGTGTCGAGAGGTGCCGACGTTTCAAGCTGGAGAAGAACGCGGGTGTCCAGCATTCTTTTCAGATCCGCCGGAGCGCCGAGGGCTATGATTCTGCCGCTGTACATCAGGGCGAGGCGGTGACAGTTCTCCGCTTCATCCATGTAATGCGTGCTGACGAATATCGTATGCCCGGTCGCGGCCATGTCGCGTATCAGGTCCCAGAAGGCTCCCCGGGCGATCGGGTCCACTCCGGACGTGGGCTCGTCGAGGAACAGGACCGGCGGCTCGTGAAGGATCGCGCATCCGAGTGCCAGGCGTTGTTTCCACCCTCCCGAGAGAGTGGCGGTCATATCGTGCCGCCTCTCTGCAAGATTCGCCATCTTGAGTACGTAGTCCTTGCGCGACCGCAACTCCTTTCGGGATACCCCGTACAGGCCCGCGAAAAAATCGAGATTCTGCTCGACCGTCAGGTCGTCGTAGAGAGAGAACTTCTGTGACATGTATCCGATCGAACGGCGTACCCGCTCGGGTTCAAGCGCCACATCGACACCCTTTACCAAGCCTCGTCCTGAGGTAGGGGTAAGGAGTCCGCAAAGCATTCGGATCGTCGTTGATTTGCCTGCTCCGTTGGGGCCGAGGAAACCGAAGATTTCGCCGTTGGAGACGCGGAGCGAAACATGATCGACGGCTACAAAGGTGCCGAACGTCTTGACCAGATTGTCGGTTTCCACTGCCCATTCGCTCATCACGCTCCTCTTGCTTCTGCTTCCCGGATTGTCCTGACGAATACCTCTTCCAGGTCAGAGGCGTCTGCCGAACGCATCAGCGCGTCAGGCGCATCGCAGCGGATCAGCTTCCCCCGGTGTATGAGGCCGACCCTGTTGCAGCGCTCCGCTTCATCCAGATAGGCTGTTGCCATCAGGATCGTGATTCCATCCTTAAGGAGCTGGTACAGAATTGCCCAGAAATCACGCCGAGAGACCGGATCAACCCCGTTGGTCGGCTCATCCAGAAACAGGATCTGCGGGCGGTGCAAAAGAGTACACATGAGGGCAAGTTTCTGCTTCATGCCGCCGGAGAGTTGCCCTGCCCGACGGGAGGTGAAAGGCTCCATGCGTGTCATGCGCAGAAGCTTTCCGGTGAGTGCCACGCGTTCAGACCCGACGATCCCGAAAAGATCGCCGTAGAAATCCATGTTCTCCTGCACCGTGAGATCCAGGTAGAGTCCGAATCTTTGGGCCATATACCCGATGCTGTCTTTCACCTGCTGAGACTCCTGTACGACATCGTGTCCCGCGACCGTGGCAGTCCCTTCGGTGGGATCGAGCAGGCTGCAGAGCATGCGCAAGGTAGTGGTCTTTCCGGCTCCATCCGGCCCCACCAGACCGAAAATCTCGCCGGGATACACCTCCAGGTTCAGCCCGTCGACGGCGGTGACGCCATCAAAGCGGCGAGTCAAGTTCTGAGTCCGGATGACGGGTTCGATTCTCATTCGAGGGAAATCACCGCGTCTGCAGGCATGTTCGACTTCAGTTCATGCTGAGGATTTTCCAGATCGATTTTTACCCTGTAGACAAGCTTTACCCTTTCTTCATGGGTCTGGATCTGCTTTGGCGTGAACTCCGCCTGGGATGAGATGAAGCTGAGGCGCCCCTTATATACCTTGCCCGGGTACGAGTCTGTGGTTAACGCGACTTCCATGCCCAGTTTCACCCGGCCATAGTCCGGTTCGTTGATGTAGCCTCGCAGCCATGGACGTTCGATATCCCCGATCGTCACGACTGAGGTGCCGGCCGCCAGCACTTCCCCGACGTCTGCAGACTTCACCAGGACCACGCCGTCAATCGGCGAAACTGCGACGGTCTCGGCCAGCTGAGTTTCAATCAAAGCGAGGTTGGCTTTGGCACGAGCGATGTCGGCTTCGCGCACTTCTATTTCCTGCTCACGGCGCGTGATCTCGAGCACGTTGTTTTTCGACATCATGAGCGCTGCTTCCGCGCGCTGCACCTGGGCGGCCGCGGAATCGATCTGCTCGGCGCGTGGGCCGGCGATCACAAGTTCCCGGCGCTCCTTTGCCTGTTCAAGGGCCGCCTGCGAGGCTTCCCAGCGACTGCGATACTGGTCATACTGAGCCGTGGAGATGTCGTCATTCTTGTAAAGAGTCTCTGCGCGCTCCCAATCCCGCTTTGCCCGCTCGAATTCGGCCTCAGCCGATGCGACCACCGCTTTGGCCTCCTGGATTTCCTGTGGACGCGACCCGGTCTTGAGTTCGCGGAGCCGGGCCTGGGCGGAGCTGAGGTCCGCTTCCCTCTGTTGAATCTCGGCTACCAGGTTCTTTTTCTGCCACGCCAGAGAAGTTTCGGCCTGGGCAAGCAGGGAAATGGCTGACTGCAGCCCGGCTTCTTCCCGGGCCTTTTGCGCAAGCAACTGGTCACGGTCGAGGCGGGCGATCACCTGCCCCTTTCTTACCATGTCCCCTTCGTCAACAGTGCGCTCTACCAGCCGTCCGGCCGTTTTGAACGAAATGTTCACCTCGGTCAGTTCTATGTTTCCCGAGATAAGAATCCTGTTTTCGGTGCCGCGCCCGGCGTTTCTGTAGAGAGTAATCGACACAGCCGCCGCAATCAGCACGAGGGCCGCTATAATTACGATTCGTCTTTTTCGCATCTGTGATCCTTATCGTACACTGCTCCTGACACGACCCAAAGCCTGCTCGAGATCGATCCGGGCGACATTGTAATTGTATAGGGCTTCGGTCTGATTATCGCGTGCCCGCTCAAGGCGCGTCTGCGCATCGGTGACCTCCAATCCGATCGCGACTCCGGCATCGTAGCGTCTGCGTGCCTGCTCCAGCTCATTCTCCGAGAGCTTCAAGCCTTCCCTCGCCACTTTTACCTGTTCTTCAGCGGACTTGAGGGCATCGAGCGCAAGCCGGATATCAAGTTCTATCTGTTTCTTAAGATCGTCGGTCCTCACCTTCTCGCTGCGGTATTGCGATGACGCTTCAGCCCTCCGGGCATCGCGTCTGCCGCCGTCAAAGACAGGGACTCGAAGCTGAACGCCGTAAGTGCGGGTTGGTATCGAATCACCCGGACCAGTGCCGATTGAGCCATAATCGCCGAAGAAATTGAAGGTCGGGAGCCTCTCGAGCTTTGTCGCGCTCGAAGTAAGCCTCGCACTCTCCTCGCGCCGTTCCTGTGCTTTGAGGTCCGGCCGCGTAGACAACGCGACTTTCCTCGCCTCTTCCAGGGTGATGGCATCGAGGGGAACATAGCCGAGCCTGTCGGTAAGATCAAGGTTCACATCGAGCGGCAGGTCGATCACGCGCAAAAGCTGCAAATGTGCGCGCCGCCGGGCATTTTCGGCAACCAGCAGCCTCTGGGAGTCGTTCGCCAGCTGCACCTTCGCACGCGTGATTTCGATGCCGGTTCCCGTCCCGGTCCGTTTCTGATGTTCCGCCTGCTCCAGCACCGCCTCGGCCAGCGTCACGTTTGCTTCGGCCGACTCGACGTCGGCATCGGCTCTGATGGCCTGGAGGTACGCCCTGGCGACGTCGGCTGCTATCCGTTCCTCCGTGCCGGCAAGGTCGGATTCAGCCGCCGTAACTCCGGTACGGGCCGCTTGAAAGCGCCTTATCGAGCTGAAATCGAATATGCTCTGGGAGCCGGAAACCCTTGCGTCCAGTACGCTGAAGGGGCCTACGAGGCGCGGGAAGACAAAGTCCTGCCCCGGAGCCGTCGGGATATCAAACCGGATCCCGTTGGCGGCCAGGTTCACGGTCTGGTTCCGATAGATGAGTGAAGACTCCAGGTTCGGGAGCAACGCCGCACGCGCCTGGTCGGAACGAGTCCGGGCCTGTTCCAGTCCTTCACGCGAAAGTTCGATCTGAGCATTCCCCTCGGGCGAAAGAGCCAGCTCCACCGCCCGTCTAAGGCTCAGGGCGAGCACCTGCCGTTCCTGCTGCTGGCCGGAGACCGTGCTGAAGGGTATCAACAGAAACACTGCAAACCAGAGACATCTCATCGGTTCACCTCATCCACTATGTGCTCATTCCACAACAGTCTTACAAATTCGGCATCTACCGCAAATACAAAAATCTATCCAGACCGTTTTTCCGTTTCCGGATCGTTTCTGGACACCCATATTTGTGCGGATCAGGGAATCAGCAGGATCGGTGTAATCTGGCCCCCAATCGGCGGAGACTTTCTGCTAAGATTAACAGGCTCGCGGATTGCGAAAGATTATGGCTATTCCAGTGGCACTGACGATTGCCGGTTCCGATCCTTCAGGAGGCGCCGGCATTCAGGCGGATCTCAAGACCTTTCATCAGCGGGGGGTCTACGGGACGGGTGTCATCACACTGCTGACCGTTCAGAATACGCGCCGGGTCAGCGCTGTCAGGGTTATCGATCGCGAACTGGTGGCTGCACAGCTCGATGCGGTGTTGGAGGACATCCCGCCGGCGGCTGCAAAGACGGGGGCGCTCGGCGATCAGGAGATCGTAAGGCTGATTGCAGATAAGGCGCAGGAGTTCTCGTTTCCGCTTGTTGTTGATCCTGTGATGATAAGCAAGCACGGCCAGACGCTGATGACCGAACGGGCCAGGATTGCTTTGGCCGAATTCCTGCTCCCGAGAGCTTTCCTCGTCACTCCCAATCTGGCTGAAGCGGGAGAACTGGCCGGAATGCGTGTTGCAGCAGTGGACGATATGATAGAGGCGGCGATCAGGATTACGCGATTCGGCACGCCTGCGGTCCTGGTGAAAGGCGGACATCTTGAAGGCGAGGCTGTCGATCTGCTCTACTGGAAAGGGAACGTGACGTATTACCGCTCTCCCAGGATAATCACCGTCCACACCCATGGAACCGGATGCACCTTTTCCGCCTGCATCACGGCTGAACTGGCAAAAGGGCGGGAGCTTCCGGAAGCGGTAGGGATTGCAAAGAGATACATCGCGAAAGCTATAGAGACTGTTCCCAATCTGGGTCAGGGCTCGGGCCCGGTGAATCACCATGCTCTCATTGACGAATAAGAAGACGCGACGGCGGTAGACTGGAGAAATTAAGAATGGATGAACTCCCCAAACAGCCGGTTAAGGCATATCAGAATCCCGGATTCCTGCGCGGAAGGGATGCGAGGGTCGTCAGGATTCTCAGCGAATACCTGGAACCTGCCAGCAGGCTCAATTGGCAGCACGTAAAAGA
>JAAYAM010000286.1 GCA_012719355.1 Acidobacteriota bacterium | reverse complement strand
TTCGAGCGGACGGCCAGTTCGGCCCAGATCCGCCACCTCGATCTTGCGCGCGAAGTGCGCGTATTCGCCAATACGGCGGGAAGGGCCATGGCCGACGTGGAGGATGACATCAAGAGCAGGGTGGAGGAGATGAATCTTCCGGCCGGGTACTCCGTTTCCTTTACCGGAGAGTCAGAGGATATGGCGGAGAGTTTCGACTATATCTACGATGCCCTTATCCTCGCGGTCGTGTTCATCTACCTGGTCCTTGCCTCCCAGTTCGGAAGCTTCATACACCCGCTGGCCATCATGCTTTCGCTGCCGTTGTCGCTGATCGGCGTGGTTGCAATCATGCTGCTGACGGGTGATACGCTCAGCATCATGTCGATGATCGGGCTGATCCTGCTGATGGGGCTGGTGACCAAGAATGCCATCCTTCTGATTGACTACACGAAACGTCTGCGCCTCGAGGGGAAGGAGCGGACCGCGGCGCTGATTGAAGCGGGAAGGACCAGGTTCAGGCCGATCGTCATGACAACGATGGCCATGATCTTCGGAATGCTGCCGCTGGCCTTTGAAATCGGCGCAGGGTCGGAACTGCGGGCGCCCATGGCACGCGCAGTTATCGGCGGACTCATCACGTCCACACTACTCACCCTGATTGCAGTTCCGGTGGTGTATTCGTTGCTGGACGATATGGCCGCGAAGTTCGCGCGCAGGAAGACGGTCCTCGAGCCGACGACTTAGCCGGACAGAATGCGCCTGCGCAGTTCAGCGATCCTGCGTGTGAAAGCCCCGTGCCACTCGCAGAGCAGGATTAGTGCGAACAACAGCCGTTCGTTGAGAATCCCCGCCTTCATATCACGGCCGGCCTTCTCTGCCACCTTTGCCATGTTCAGTCCGGGAAAGGGCTGCCGGGTGAAATAGTCCTGCGGCCCGCCGTTGTTCCTCAGCCATGCGGCAATCCATTGCCGCATGGGCAGAACGAATCCATGTTTAGGGCGATCGCAGATCTCCCGCGGAAGCCATCGGGAAGCGAGTCTTCGCAACGCGACCTTGCTGTGTGCCGGGACCATTCTGTCGGAAGGCGCAAGTCCACGCACCGCGATATCCGCCAAGACGGGATGCAGGTAGGGCGATCTTCCTTCGAGGCTGTTGGCCATCGCCATCCTGTCGAGTTTGACAAGCAGATCATCGGGAAGCCACGTCGCAATGTCCGCCACTGTCGCGCGCTGCAGCGGATCTGAAGCTTTGTCCAGAAAAGCCATCAGGTCGCTTTCCCATTGATCGGGACCATCCTGTGCATTGCCGCTGAAGGATATTCGATCAAGTGTTCCCGACAGCAACGGGAATCCCGAAGGAGTAATCGGTTCGGCGTTATCGATGAGGTGCGTGGGTCGGGAGACGGCGGTTCTCAGAAGCCGCTGCAACATCGTCCGGCCGGCAAAACGACGGTAATAGTGGTAGCCGGCGAAGAGCTCATCGGCACCGTCTCCAGACAACGCTACCGTCACGTGATTGCGCGCTTCCGCACAGAGCAGGTACAGCGGCAGGAGCGCCTGATCGCCGACAGGTTCATCGAGCGCTTCCGCGACGACAGGCAGCAGCCGGTTGAATACGCCGTCGTCGAAAGTGAAATGATGGTGACTGCTTCCGATTCTGTCGGCGACGAGTCGCGCATAGGGGCTTTCATCATGGTCTTTCGAGTCGAAACCGATCGAGAACGTGGCGATTCCTGGTGAAAAGCGCGCGGCTATGGCTGCGACAACCGAACTGTCCATTCCGCCCGAGAGGAAGACGCCCGCCGGCACATCGGCGATCAGCCTCGAAAGGACGGCCTGTTCCAGGGCTTCGGCGAGCTCATCGTCGGGGATTTTCTCTCCGGATCCGATCGGCGGGCGGTAGTAGCGGGACCGGATCGGGACGGGATCGTCAAGCCGGACTCTTATCCTCTCTCCCGGAAGGACACGCTTCAGGTTTCGGAGAATGGTGCGTTCCCCGGGAACGTAGTGGAGCGCCAGATAGTACTGCAGTCCGTGCGAATCGATTTCGTCTCCGATCCAGGGCAGTGCCGCGAGAGCCCGGAGATCGGAGGCGCAGGCGAACTTCCCGCCGGACGAGCCGTAGAAGAGCGGCTTTTCGCCGAAACGGTCGCGTGCAAGGTGAAGTTCCCGCGAGCGCAGGTCGAGAATCGCCAAACCATACATCCCGTCGATTCGGCGCAGAAGTCCGTCGATTCCCCATTTTGCATAGCCGTGGGCAAGAACTTCTGTGTCGCTTTGAGTTGTGAAAACATACCCGCAGGATTCGAGTTCCTTCCGCAGCACACGGTGGTTGTAGATCTCTCCGTTCTGGAAGGCGAGGACCTCTCCCCCTGCGCTTCGAAGCGGCTGCCATCCGTGTTCGGGGTCGATGACCGAGAGCCTGCGTGAGGCGATCGCCCCGTGAGGGAAGCGGAATTCTCCCGTGCCATCAGGACCGCGCGCAATCATAAGGTCCCGCAGCGTTCTGATGACGTGAACCGGTATGTCACGTTCCGATGTATCGATAATGCATACGATCCCGCACATGTGCCCGGCCCTAGCGTTTGCGAAGTACGGCTATCATCTCGGTGTCATTCCGGACCAGGTGTTCAACGCGAAACTTCCTGTCGAGGTACCGGTACGCCTTGCGCACGAAATCCCTGAATCCCTTCTCATCCCAGACGTGAAAGTGAATGCTGTAGTTCATTTCCATTAGCTCTCTGACCTGGACCCCGATTTCTTCTGTGCCTGAGATTCTGTTTATGAGGGTGGCCCATTCCCGGAAGTGCCGGAAGCGCGACTGCTGCGGGCCGCAGCGGTCGTCGTCGACCAGGTGACTGAAGGGAGTGGTCGGCCGTTGTGCATCGAAGCTCTGAGTCTTTTCGGGCACGGCATAATACAGGATCCCTCCTCGCCGGAGTGTGCGCAGATGGTTGCGAACTGCGCCGAGCGGGTTTTCGCAGTGTTCGAGCATGTGATTGGCGATGACGAAATCCAGACTTCCGTCCTGCAGCGCAGAGAGTTCTTCTCCGTCATCGATGATATCGGGGGGAATGATATCGCTCGTGCACAGCTCAGGATAGTGCCTGCGAAGCATCTCTAATGGCAGCCTGTCGACGTACCTGACTACCGTGCCTGGGGCGGTTGTCAGTGGGCGGGCGAGCGCACCGATTTCGATTCCCGATCCTGAGATGAATCTGCGGGCGATCTGCTCTCTTGCAGCCAGCATGTGATGCGGAATCTCACTCACGGCGAAGCACTCCTGCGGCTTCACGGAATGTTTGCCCGTACTGTGCTACCATCTCTTTGAAAGTGTTCAGCGTAGCCAGTACATGGCGGCTGTTTGCGGCCAATTGCCTGCGGTGTGCCGGGTCTCTTATCAGCCCCGCGATAGTCGCAGCCAGTTGCTTGTCATTGCCCGGATCATAGAACAGGCCGTTTATTCCCGGACGTACCTGTTCGCGAATTCCATAGACCGGCGTTGTTACAACCGGCAGTTCGTACGCCATTGCTTCCAGGACGACCCGCGGAAAGCTTTCGATTCGCGACGTGCAGACGAAAATATCGGCGGCACGGTAGTACAGGGCCGTGTCCTCCACTTCGGGGACAATGTGGACGCGGCGTTGCAACGATTCCGGCAGCGAACGCGCCAGCGCGTGAAGTTCATTGCTGTAACTGCCCGCCCGGTCGCCGACAATGAAGCATTGCACCAGTGGATGCAATTTCCTGTCGAGTCTTGCGATCGCTCTTATGAGGTCTTCCTGTCCCTTTCTCGGGCATACTGTGCCGAGGAGCAGCAGGATGATCTCTTCTTCCTTTGCCTGCAATTTCTCCCGTGCAGCTGTTCTGGGCCACCTGCGAGCCTGTTTTTCCAGTCTTCCAAGGTTAAGGCCGTTGTGAATGACCATGAAATTGTGGTGTGAATTCAGAGCGGAATAGACGTTCCTGGTGGCGTCGGCCACAAATATGATGCGATAGGGATAGGCGAAGCACCCGAGCGCCCGGCGGACGATCTCAGGTCCGAAGTGGTCGAAGTAGGTCTGCCACGGCTCGCTTTCCCGCGGATTCCAGATGGAAGGGATGCCTCGTTTGTGAGCGGCAGCTACGGCATAGAAGGTCTGGAGTGTATTGGCGTATACGATTTCGGCCCCGGTGAGTCTGATCGTTTCGGCGAATCTGTCGATCGCGCATTCGTATTCCGCAGCAGTGAAGACGCCCGCGAGCGGGTGAAGGTTGACCTGTACCGGGATGCCCGCTTGTTCATAGAGATCCCTTAACGGACCATCTTCGGGAGAGTAGACGATCGGATCGATCACGCCGTCGTCCTTGAGCTGTACAGTCATTTCAAACTGGCTGTAGGAGGCCCCTTCGCGGTTGAGGTTGAATGCCGCCATGAATGCTCTTACCGGGCAACGATTCTTGCTGGGCACGATCCGCCTGGGCATGATTTCGAATCGTTCATTCGTCAGCGAGAGATGCGGACTGTAGAAAGGGTCCTGTCGGCCGGAATACTTGCTGCGGAAAGCCGCTTCTTGGGAAGGGTCGTCGAGTAACCCTCGTGATGCTCCCTCGTGATGCACAAGTTCAGCACCGGGGACATAGACGCAGCGGTAGCCCAGGTCGGAAAGCCGGTAGCAGTAATCGATATCGTTGTAGGCAACCGCGAAAGCCTCTTCGTCGAAACCTCCGACAGAGAGAAACAGCCTGCGGGGAGTAAGCATGCAGGCGCCGGTGACGGCCGAGTAGTTGCGCACGACTCTGGCATACGAGAGATATCCGTTGTCCCATGCGGGCGAGCACTTGAAAGCCGGGCCTGCGATGCCATGGTAGAGCCCATGGATGACGCCGGCATGCTGGATCTTCCCGTCCGGAAAAAGGAGACGTGCGCCGACGGCGCCCACGCCTTCGAACCGGGCGTAACCCATCATCCGGCTCAGCCACTTCGGTTCCCGTACCTCGGTATCGTTGTTGAGAAAGAGCACGTATTCGGAATCGGTCTGCTCAACGGCGCAATTGTTGATATAGGCGAAGTTGAAGACACCGTCGGGCGACACGATCCTGGACACGGGATGACCGCACGACTCGAGATACCGGAGCGTCTCCGGTTCATCACTCCCGTTGTCGACAATCATGATCCGGTAATTGCCGTAGGTGGTCTGCCGCACAGAGTCGAGGCAGGCACGCAGGTATTTCAGCCGGTTTCTGGTGGGGATAATGATGGTGACGGAGGGGCCCTCGTCCGGAAATTCATGGTGAAAAATCCCGACGTTGTCTCTCGCTGCCCATGCCGGATGGCTTGCGACGGCCCGGATGCCGCGCCGGTGAAAGGTTTCCTGAACTGCCTGCCGTCCCGCATCGATGCTCCCGGGTTTTGCAGCGCCTGATTGTGCGGTCGATCCCGGAATTGCGCGCCAGTGATAGAGGACAAGCGGTACGTGGCCTACATGGCGGGCCAGTTCGGTGGCGCGCAGGGCAAAGTCGTAATCCTGCGATCCTTCAAATCCTGCACGCATTCCTCCCAGCTCATCAAAAAGGCTCTTCCTTACCGCGACCAGATGGCTGCAGAACATGTATGAGAGCAGGAGTTCCGGAGACCAGTCAGGCTTGAACTGGGGGGCAAAGCGTTTGCCGTGGGCGTCGATCTTGTCGTCGTCCGAATAAAGGAAATCGGTGACCGGGTGATCGTTTATATAGAGGGCAACCTCTCCGAGAGCATCGGGGCTGAGCTCGTCATCATGATCCAGGAAAAGGAGGAAATCACCGGTTGCCAGCGACGCCGCGGAATTCGTTGCCCGGCTTATTCCCCCGTTCTCCTCGCGGCGCATTGTGCGGATGCGAGGATCGCGGACTGCCCATTCCTGCAGCAACCTGGCCACCTCCGGATCCGTGCCCGCATCATCCGCGATACACAATTCCCAGTTGGAGTACACCTGACCGGCAACGCTTTGGATCGCCCGCGACAGGAAATGGGGATCAGGGTCGTGTACAGGCATCACCACGGAAATCTTCGGCAGCTGCTCGCCCGCGTGTGCGAGGCGGCTTTTCAGATTTTCGTGGCTTTCCGCTGTCCAAGCATTAACCGCCAGCCATGCGTCATACGGCTCCATCCCGGGCTGCAGCAGGGGAAGATCGAACCGGAGACTGAGATTTCTGCTCTGAAAGCGCTGCCATGCCTTGCGCCCGAGCCCGGCAATTTCGTTAAGAGACGGCAGCCGCCGCGTCCGCCGTCGCCACTGGCGCGCGTTGTCGATTGCGAATCGGGGGAACTCCTTCAGCTGCCAGATCAAGCGTGCGGAACGAAACAGCAGCGACTGTGTGTATTCGATTTCCCGGTTCCGGAGTTCCAGGGTTTGCCTCAGTTCCGCTTCCAGCCGTTCTCCCCTCCCGGCTGCCTTACGTGCCCGTTCCAGTTCGTTCGTCAGGTGAAAGACGCTCGCCCTTGCCCGATCGATTTCCCGACCGAGAGACTCAATTGTCCGCCGAGCCTGGGCCAGCTCCGCCCTGGTTGCTCCGGGCCCAGCCTGAAGGCAGGCACGGCCGGCAGCCGTGACTGTGACGGCATGTCCCAGCCGTTCAAACAGAAGCTGCAGAGACGCTTTTTCGGCTGCGCTCGCTTCAAAAAGCATCCGGAGAGTTACGGGCAATTCCCGTCCTACACCCAGGACCCCGAGGCCGTACGAATGGTTGAACTGCAGGCTTGGATAGGCATCTGCCAGTTCTTTCCAGAGCTTCCACACCCCGAAATTTTTCTCGCGGGTGGCGATGTCGTGCAGCAGGACAACCCCCTGTGTGCTGATTTTGGGGAGCCAGGTTTCAAAGTCCCTTTTCACGTGTTTATATGTATGGGTGCCGTCTATGTGGAGAAGATCGACAGAACCGTCATCGAAGGCGGCGACGGCGTCCGAGAAGTCGGAGCGCAATATCTGTGAGAATTCACGGTACCGGGAATCGTGATAGTTTCTGAATTCGAGATAGACTTCTTCGCTGTAAAAGCCTGCGTGCTCATCTCCCTTCCAGTTATCCACCGCATAGCAGCGCGTTCGGAGTCGCTGCAGCGCGACGGCTTCGCAGAAGGCGCAGTACGAGTCTCCTTTGTGGACTCCCAGTTCAACGAAAGTCGACGGGAGCAGCATGCCCACTAGTGCATAGGCAAAAGGAATGTGCCCATGCCATGCCGCAACATCGGTCAGCCGGTCCGGCACATGGAAGCAAACAGGATGGTCAAGAGGGTTGAAGACTGTACATCCCGGAACTGTTCGGACACCTTCCATCCTGAGTATTGCGGCAGAATCCACTCTTTCCTCCTGATTCTGGAAAACATCAGCTATAGGATATTCCATCCGCTTCACAAGAAAAAGACCCGTCGCTACATGCGGACTCGAAAGGGCCGCTTTTTCGTGTCAGTTTCCATATAAGCCAAATTAAATTAAACGCTTGATCCGAGAAGATAATCGGCAGAGTATAGACATCTTGCCGTTAATACGATCTTGCTTACGACCTCACCCCTCGCGCAAGCTCGAGCAATAGTAAATCCGTGGCCGTCTGTTGAACCTGATCCCTGTGGAGGAATTGACGAGATGAAGAAGATGTACACGAATGCAGGATGGCTGGTGCTTTCGGCCGTGATGGCGACTCTACTGACCCTCATGCCGTCTTTGTTTGCGGCAGAACCGGGGTCCCCGTTGATGTGGGGAGGCAACAGCAGCGGCCAGCTCGGCAATGGAACCGTGGTTCCGAGCAAGTTTCCTTTTCATCCCTTCATCTCTTCGGAGATTACCGCGATTTCCGCAGGGTCAAGCCATACCTTGGCCGTCGATACAGATGGAAATGTCTGGGCCTGGGGGAACAACGGCCTGGGCGAATTGGGCGACGGCACGGTCACGGATAAGAAGACACCGATTCGGGTGAAGATTTCCGGCGAAACATACCTGAGCGGTATCACGGCTGTTTCGGCCGGCTTTCTTCACAGCCTCGCACTTGACACAAATGGCAATGTCTGGGCTTGGGGAAACAATAGCTGGGGACAGGCAGGAGTTGATCCGGATTATGCCGAGTACTGCGTGTTCGCATCGCAGGTCAGCATCGGTAATGTCATCGCGATTTCTGCCGGCCAGGCCTACAGCCTGGCGCTCAAGGCCGACGGCACTGTCTGGGCGTGGGGTATCGAGTTGGGCACCGGCGAGGATCCTGATTTCTCATCCGCTCCGTTTCAGGTTGAGTCGCTCAGCGACATCGCAGCGATTTCGGCCGGCTGGCACCATGCGCTGGCGCTGAACAGTCTCGGAAAAGTCTTTGCCTGGGGAGATAACGAGTTCGGGCAGATCGGCACTGCTCCTTCAGATCCCATCACCTCTCCTGTTCAGGTGAACGGTCTTGACGGTATCATCGCCATTTCTGCAGGCGCATCACACTCACTGGCACTCGACGATCTGGACACCGTGTGGGCCTGGGGTATGAATGACGAGTCTCAGCTCGGCGACGGGACGACTGACCATCGGTACATCCCGGCGCCTGTCAGGGTCTCCGAGGCTGCTGAACTCGGCAGGATCGCTGCAATTTCCGCCGGAAGAGAACACAGCCTGGCCTTGAATCACGATGGAGAAGTCTGGGCCTGGGGCGGCGGCGAAAACGGTGAATTGGGTGTTGATCTGTCTGAACTCGACTGTCAGACCTGGACGGAGTTGATAGGAATTCCTCCCGTTCCGGTTACGGTCACAAGCTGCAAGAGCCTCTACGCGCTGCCTGTCAGGAATTCTGCAGGAGAAGGCCTTCTGCAGAGCATAAGCGCGGTCTCGGCAGGAAACCTTCTCAGTGCGGCAATCGGTCCTCCGCTTGCCGCTGCGACAGTCGGCCTGACGTCCTCTCAGAATCCCGCTCACATTGAAGACCCGGTAACGTTCACAGCCACAGTCAGCCCTGCCGAACCCGGGGGAGAAATGCCAACCGGCACGGTTCTGTTCATGGACGGGGATGTCCTTTTGGGAACCGCCACTGTTGATGCCGCCGGCCAAGCTGCCTATGTCGATGACTCGCTGTCGTCCGGCATTCACAGCATCTCCGCCGTGTACAGCGGCGACAGTGACTACGGTTCTGCGGTTTCAGAAGCGATTGCCCAGCAAGTGCATGAGCCGATCAGGATAGTCACGCGCACGCTCCAGCCTGGCACCGAAGGGGTTTTCTACAGGCAGGAGATAATCACGGTAGGAGGAATCGGCCCGGCAACGTGGTCGGTGGTGGGCGGCAGTCTGCCCGAAGGGCTTCAGGTTGTAGACGGCTTGCTTATCGGGACTCTGCAGAGTTCGGGAGAATACAGCTTTACAGTCAGGGCTGACAATGACACTGACTATGATACCAAATCCCTGACGATCAGAATCCTGCCGCCGGGTGTCCCTTACGGATTTGGATCGAATGATTATGGGCAATTAGGGAACGGATCTACTGAAAACAGCGAATATGGTCCTGTAATCGCTTCCGGTGGAGGACCCCTCTCCGGCATTGGCGCTGTTTCGGCGGGTGCTGAACATGTCCTCGCTCTCGACTCGCAGGGCGGACTGTGGGCATGGGGGAGCAATGGCGGCGGACTGCTTGGAACAGGAACCGCTGAGTGGTACTCGACAGTCCCGGTGAGGCCTGCGGGTGTAGAGGGGCGGGTTTTCACCGCTGTTGCCGCCGGAGCCTGGCACAATCTCGCACTTGATGCAGACGGCATGGTCTGGACGTGGGGGGGGAGCGATTCCTGGCTCCCGTATTCGATCACGCCGACCCGCGTCGTCTTGTCCGACGACGAGGATGCCCCGTACCTCACCAACATCGTAGCTATCGCGATGGGCACAGTCCATGCCCTGGCCTTGGACGCGGATGGCACAGTCTGGGCTTGGGGAAACACCTTCCAGGGTCAACTCGGACAAGGTGATCCTTACATGGCGGGAAGCAATTTCCCGATTCGGGTGAAAAACTCCGATGGAAGCGGCTATCTTCAGGAGATTGTCGCGATCAGCGCCGGAGGTCATGTCAGCGTCGCCCTTACGAGGCAGGGACACGTCTACGAGTGGGGAAGACGCAGGATGCATGAAACCTTCGTTACCGAGCATCTTCCCGTCAAAGTGGTGCATGGCGATGGCACCCCTCTTTCGGACATCGCGGCAATTTCAGCAGGCGTGGACCACGTCCTTGCCCTGACTCATGAGGGTTCGATCTGGAGTTGGGGTGATAACAGCGCCGGACACCTTGGTACCGGAGCGGACACCTGGACCGGAGGAGCATTCAATCCGGTTACGGTGATGGATGGCGGCGGCGAAGACCCGCTTACGAATATCATCGCCATTTCCGCCGGAGGAGCGCATAGCATGGCTGTTGACGCGCAGGGGGATGCGTTGTACTGGGGTATGGACAGATGGTTGCCGTATGGGATCGACACCCAGACAGGTTACGCGGCAGGGATTGCGTCCGGCTACGGGTTCAATCTCGTGCTCGAGAGCAGCCTGGCCGGTACGCCGGGTTGGTATTACTGGGGCAACCCTCCATTTCTCGTCAGCAGCAACCTGACTGACTTCTCCTCCAATGGTTATCACGCCCTTGCACTCGATTCACAGGGAAACGTCTGGGCTTTTGGATCCAACAACTGCGGCGAGCTGGGGCTGGGAGATTACGCCTACCGGTCCTCCCCTACCCAGGTGACCGGACTTGATGGAACCGTCAGGGGATTTACTGAAGTTTCCGCCGGCAGTTGTTTCAGCCTCGCCCTCGATTCCGAAGGCTCTGTGTGGGCCTGGGGAGACAACAGCAATGGCCTGCTCGGAATCGGTGGGGACGATCTTGAGCGGCTAGAGCCTGTGCGTGTTGCGGGCGGCGAACAGGGTGGTTCATACCTTAGCAATATCGTCTCTATCAGTGCCGGCCAGGAGCACGCGCTCGCTGTGGATTCATCAGGACGTGTGTGGGCCTGGGGGGTGAATGAATCCGGACGATTAGGAACAGGCGATTACATTTCCAGCAGTACTCCGGTTGCGGTTTTCGGGCTCTACGGGCACCAGATTGTCGAGGCGGTCGCGGGCGATCTCAACTACGGTAGCTCGGCTCACAGTCTGGCTCTGGATTCCGACGGTTACGTATGGGCGTGGGGGAACAATTACTTCGGCGCGTTGGCGCAGGAGGCGGGCGACATCAATAATCCTATCCCGGCTAAGATTGACGGTCTTGACAGCATCATTGCCATTGACGCAGGAGCGGGCTGGAATATCGCCCTGCGGCAAGACGGCTCGGTCTGGACATGGGGCTACAACGGCTCCGGGCAACTGGGAAATGGCAACCAGATCGGCGGTCCGACACTTCAGCGCGTGATCAATGATGACGATCCGTCGGGCTTCCTGACAGACATCACTTCGATTGTGGCGGGCCATGAGTATGCTATGGCCAAGGCAGGGAACGGGACTTTCTGGGCCTGGGGAAGCAATGATTACGAAGAGATCTGGCCGGGTGCCGATCACAGCAGCGAGCCGGTTCTTCTGAACAACTCTTACGGGTTTACCTCAATCGGCACGTCTTCGTACCGCGGCTTTGTGATCAAGGGATCTTCCTCTCCCGGCACCTACATTGTGACTCCGTCGGCGGGTGCGGGAGGAACGATCTCGCCGGCGACACCGCAGGCGGTGAATCCCGGCGCGACAACGTCGTTTACGATTGCTCCCGCGGCGGGATATCACGTGCAGTCGGTGACTGGGTGCGGCGGAAGCCTGTCGGGCAGTACTTACACGACAGGGCCCGTGACTGCGAACTGCACTGTGACGGCGGTGTTTGCTATCAATGCCTATACCGTGACAGCTGCGGCGGGCGCGGGAGGAACGATTTCGCCGGCGACCCGGACGGTGAATCATAATGGGACAACGTCATTCACGGTTGCTCCCGCGGCCGGGTATCATGTGCAGTCGGTGACTGGCTGCGGCGGAAGTCTGTCGGGCAGTACTTACACGACAGGGCCCGTGACTGCGAACTGCAGTGTGACGGCGGTGTTTGCGATCAACACCTATACCGTGACAGCTGCGGCGGGCGCGGGAGGAGCGATTTCGCCGGCGACCCGGACGGTGAATCATAATGGGACAACATCATTCACCGTTGCTCCCGCGGCCGGGTATCACGTGCAATCGGTGACTGGCTGCGGCGGAAGTCTGTCGGGCAGTACTTACACGACAGGGCCCGTGACTGCGAACTGCACTGTGACGGCGGTGTTTGCCATCAATGCCTATACCGTGACTCCTTCGGCTGGTCCGGGAGGGACGATCACTCCTGCAACTCCGCAGACCGTACATCACAACGGGGCACAGTCTTTCACGATAACTCCTGATGCCGGGTACAGTCTCGCTTCTGTTGCCGGATGCGGCGGAAGCCTGTCGGGCACTACTTACACGACAGGGCCCGTAACGGGCAACTGCACTGTGACGGCGTCTTTCGTCTCGGGTGCGCTTGTGCCGGCGACAAACCTGACTGCTGCGGATTTAGACGACGTGTTCGCCGGTGTCGACGGCCGCGATTTCCATGTCACGTGGATGCCGTCGATTTCAGCCGGTGTTACGCGTCAGGAGATCTACATTCTTCCCGACAGTGTCTGGATCGACACCGCGGTCCACGTCCCAGTGGCCGCTTTCGACGACAATACGACCGCGGAATGGACGGGAGCGGCCGCTCTGGCCTATGACAGTGCCGGAGAGCTTCTGACAGACGGCCCGTACGGGGTCTACCTCGTTTCGAGAAGGCCCGAAACGTTGCCCGACGCTATCCAGACCAGCACGGGCATGGTAGCCGTAAGAGAACCGGGGAATGCGGATGCCGATTTCAACGGGGATGGCAAAGCTGATCTTGTGCTGCACGATCAGACCGGGGGGAACCTCCTGGTCTGGTACATGAACGGTGAGAACACTCTCGAAAGCGAAATCATTGCGACAGGCATAGGTCCGAACTGGAGCAATGTGGGGAGCGCCGACTTCAATGGCGACGGAAGTCCCGACATTCTCTGGCGCAATGATGTCACTGGAGACATCAGCCTCTGGTACATGGATGGTGTGGAAGTTGTAGGTGACGCGTACGTGGCTACTGTGGCCGACCAGGCATGGCAGATCGCCGGGCTGGCGGACCTCGACGGCAACGGCACGCCTGACATTCTCTGGCAGCACAGAGGAGCGGGATTCATAATTGCCTGGTTCATGGATGGCGGTCGGCTGGACAGGGAATCGTATGTTGACTGGGTTCGCGATCTGGACTGGGAGATATGCGGTCTGACAGACTTCAGTGGAGAGGGCACTCCAGATATCCTCTGGCGGCATCAGCGCACGGGCATGGTCAAGATCTGGTTCATGAATGGTATCAGACTTGCGGCTGAGCTGGTCATTGACGTGGTCGATCCTGAATGGGAAATCATCGGAGCGTCCGATTTCGACGGAGATGCCAGAGCCGATATACTCTGGCAGCACCGCTTGAGCCGTGCGCTTGCTGTCTGGTTCATGTATGGACCGACGGTAGGTGCGGGAGCTGGGATAGCGGAACTCCCGGCGTCGTGGGAAATCGTTAACCCGTAAGTTCCACGTTTGCCTTCCCGGTTCCCGGAACCGGGAAACCGGGAAGGCCTCCATCACCTCCGAATCCCTGCCTGCGCTATGCTTCAAAAAGCATCTGCAGCATCTCGGGCAATTCCAGTCTGTTCCCGACTAGTGCGAAGGAAAAGCAGTGGGACATCGATCAGGTGCTTGAACCCGGAAAATAATGTGTACAATATGGCCTTTTGCTGGTATTACGATTTTGCTTACGTCTTGCCCTCGTGCAAGCTTAAGCAATAGTATTGCACAAATCCATCCAAACCAGATCTGTGGAGGAAGTAACGAGATGAAGAAGAGGTACGCGAATGCGGGCTGGCTTTTGGTGTCGGCTCTATTGATGATCATACCGTCAGTGGCGTTCTCCGAGGGGACTGATGAACCTATCAGGATAGTCACACGCCTGCTTCCGCTCGGCACGGAAGGGGTTTTCTACAGGCAGGAGATCATGTCGACCGGAGGAAACGGTCCGACAGCCTGGTCGCTGTTTGACGGCAGTCTGCCTGCAGGACTTCAGCTTGAAGAGGGCTTGATTACTGGAACCCCGGCGGTTTCGGGGACATACAGTTTTATGATCTTGGCTGACAATGATGGTAACTCGGATACCGAGTTTGTGACGATCAGGATCGTTCCACCGGCCACTCCTTATGCATTTGGATGGAATGGTTACGGACAGTTGGGGCACGGAACCACTGAAGACAGCGAATATGGTCCGGTAATCGCTCCCGGTGGAGGGAGCCTTTCGGGCATTGTCGCTGTTTCGGCGGGTGCTGAACATGTCCTCGCTATTGACTCGCAGGGTGGACTGTGGGCTTGGGGGAACAATTACGCTGACCGGCTTGGAACTGCAACTGCCGAGTGGCACTCGGCAGTTCCGGTGAGGCCTGAGGGCGTAGAGGGGAGGGTTTTTACGGCTGTTTCCGCCGGATATGAACACAGTCTTGCACTCGACGCAGACGGCACGGTATGGATGTGGGGCGCCAGCGATTCCCACTTGCCGTCTTCGCCGGTGCCGGCCTGCGTGAGAATGTCCTACGAGGAAGATGCCCCCTGCCTTACCGACATCGTGGCCATTGCGATGGGCAGCCTCCACGCTTTAGCCTTGGAT
>JAAYAM010000285.1 GCA_012719355.1 Acidobacteriota bacterium | reverse complement strand
AGTACCTGAATAGCATCCCGTCTTTCTGAAGCAGCAGGGAGGAGTCAGCCAGGGGCTTGCGTATACCCCTGGCTGATTCGAGCATGAACTTACCTCCACTTATCAATGGAGGAGCTTGTGACATGAGAGAAATCGCCACCGAACCAGTATGCGTTGGTGGATCCGCCGGTCACGATGATCTCGATTCCGCTGCGGTTCTTTCCGCGGCCGCGCCCGAACCGGGACACCGGGATTACCCCGTTGTCTCCCAGCTTCAGATAGCCGGCGAAGGGCTCAACACCTTCTTTTGCCTTTTTCAGCTCATTCTGGCGAGTCTGCCAGTAAAGCCAGGCCGGGGTACCGGTGTTCTTCACGAGATAGTCTGCATAGGCTTCTTTCGTTGCGAAACCGGCCGCGGCGATATCTTTCGCCACGATCGGATCCAGAATGAAAGTGGCCTGCGAGACGCTGGTCGAGAAGAAGTGTTCAAGCCATCCCCGAATCACGTCATGTATCGGCATCGACGAGAACCATGCCACGTTGTTCAGGCTCCAGCCGCTGAAGAGACTCACGACACTGTCGGAAGGCTTGAATCCTTTCTGGACATGAAGCGGCGACCATCCCTTCGGCAGCTCACTTTCCGCCTCAGGGAAGCAGATGTTGCTGAAGTTCAGAGGCGTCCCCTGGCTGCCCAGGTAGGTTTCTCCCGGTTTTCCCGATCCTCCAAGGTTCTTGGAAATCAGAGTCCAGGCTCTGCCGATGGTGGAGTTCGCATGGCTGAAAGGTCCCATCGCCCCGATGCCGGAATTCATCTTGATTTCCTTCGCAATCGGTCCGTTGAACACGGCCATCCTTGCAAACGAAGAGGTGGAGCTGAACAGCGAAGTCACTCCGGTTGAAGCCATCGCGAGGATCGCCGGAAAATATTCAGGTTTTGCGCCCGCCATCACCGCATTCACGGCCACCATTTCAACCGTGTATTCCCATGCTTCGTGCGGGTCGGAGGGGCGCATCTTGCCAACCATTTCGTCCGGCCGATGGCTGGTCGCCTTAAGCATTGCGGCCACCTTCTCTTCGGTCGGAAGCACGATCGGAAATCCATCGGTATAGTCGTTGTCGAGAAAATACTGATCGAGCTTCTCAGCAGTCATGGGCTCGAGCAGACGCGGACGCGGAGGCCGCGCAATCAGGCCGGTCTGTTTGTCTTCAGCCGCGACAGGCTGCGTCAGTCCGGAGACGATAACATCAATCATAGGCTTTCCGGAAACGGGATCCTTCCCTTCGATGTATCTGCGACAAATATCGGGAGGTCTGTCCGTAACAGGATGCGGGGTAAAGACCATGCGCATGCCGGGGATACCTTTTTTGTAGGCAATCGATGTCACGAGTTCATCGAAGCTCTGCGTTATGACTGGAACGGTGGGCACGCCCATGCCCTCGAGCGTCACGCAATGGCCGACGACCGCCGGCGAGCAGCTGCTTCAATGCCCTATCCCCATGATGACGCCGTGCCCCTTGGCCTTGATTTCCTTCCACAGGTCCGGGTCATCGACCTGATAATTTCCACGCTTGTCCCGCAAGATCCAGGTTGTCTTCGGGAACTTCTCCTGGAGGACTTCGTGGAGTGTTTCTACGAAATCGCGCGTACGCGCGAACTTCGTGTCGATAATGTAAATCGTCTTTCCTTCCAGGCTGTTCAGCCGTTCCGCCATCGGAATTCTTTGTATCGGGGGCAGTATTCCACGCGGATTCAGCACCGTTATCTTTGCGTCATTCGCCGCCGGCGACGGTTTTGGCGTAAAGCTCGTCACCACAAGAGCGACGACCAGGCAGCATGCGATACGAATTTTCATAAGTCTATGGCCTCACTAATCGGATCAAGGCACCAGCGATGCCTGCTTCCGTGCAATTGAGCTTTAGGCGAGCAACTCCTGGGCCCGCATCAACCGGTTCTTCACCTGGACGCCGTTCGGACACTTGATGGCGCATTCCGAACAATCCCCACAGCGTACTTTCTGCAGTTCGGGGCGCAGATTCCGGAAATTGGTAACCCCCTGGTACAGATCGCCCGCAAAATCATAATAGGCGAGGTACCGCAGAACGTCGGCCACCGGCAATCCTTTCGGGCACACTCCATCGCACTGATAGCACATGCGGCAATAATCCGGACGGATCTGCTCGTTCAGAGTGAACAGGAGCTGCTCGTCGGCCGGGGTGTACGGCTCTGACATCGCGCGCATGTTCATCTCAAGTTCAGCAATCGAGTTCATATTGGGAACTGTCGTTCCGATTGCGGGATTGCTCAGCACCCATTTGATTCCCGCCAGCGGACCCTCTCCCTCTTTCTTATTCGTCTTGGCGGGGCCACCGGAGCCTCCCCTCTTCATGCCGATGCCCGACATCGCAACCACAACCTTCATAGCGATGACTCCGACACCCGCGGCCGCGAGCTTCTGGACCGCCTTCTCCCTGAAGCCGGAGCCGATGGCGAAACTGTAGGTCGTCTGCATGACGTCGAACACTTTGGCATCAAGAAGGAAATCGACCATGTTGTTCGGATTGTGGCAACTGAATCCGATGAAGCGCGCCTTTCCCGCTTTCTTGCACTGAACCATGGCTTCAATCGCCTCGTCGGGAATACGTGCGGGCAAGTCGCGCGCGTGCAGCTGCCATATGTCAACATAGTCGGTACCGAGCGTCTTGAGGCTGGTATCCATGTCTTGCAGGATTTCTTCCTTTTTTGTGGAACCTGATTTTGTGGAGATGTGGATTTTCTGCCTCTTCCCCTTGATGCACCCGGCGAATATCGCTTCGCTCTCGCGATAATCGCGTGATGTGTCGAAGTAGTTGATTCCCCAGTCAATCGCACGATTGACGACTTCCACATTGGGCACGTATCCGATGCCGTAACCGACACCCGTTACCTTTAAACCGGTCTTTCCCAGAGTCCTGTACGTGACTTTGGGCGGTTCCTTTTGAACTGACATATCCAGGCTCGATGAGACAAGCCCGGCTGCCGGCAAGGTCAGGCCTGCCTGCAGGAATTCTCTACGCGACCGATTGAGGCTCATAAAACCTCCCATGCTTTATCAATGGATCTTCCGGGGGTTCTGCTTCCCCGCCTTAATTGGAATTACTATATAGCTACAGACTGCAAATACGATAGTGCTTAGTTCAACGGACAGCGCTCGCCGGCTACCCCAGTCTTCCTCTCTTCTGAAGCAGGTCGGCGACCTTCTTCAATCCCATCTTTTCGAGCGTGGCGCGCGTCGGATAACCGTTGTCGGGATTGTATCCCTCGAACTTGTAAAACCTGGTTTTGAAATCCTCGACCTTGGCGCGGTCCAGGGTCCGGCCTTCGCCTCTGGCATACGTCCATTTGCCATCGACGATCATCGGCATTATGTGACCTGGAGATTTCCTGTCGTAGATGTAGTCAGGAAAGACTTCCATATCACGATGCCTCCCCTGCAGCACCCAGATCGACCGGTCGAGCGTATAGATCCTGTGCCCGACACTCATGTGATCAACGAAGGTGCGGTTGTCGCCGGTGACGGCATTCCAGAACCGCTGTTCGGCATGCGGTGTCGCGCCGCGCCTGTCGGCCGTGTTGTTGGTGAACGTCTGCGGCCACCTCCAGCCGCAGAAACCGCCGCCCCCGATCCAGAACTTTTCATAGTGCTTGACCCAGGCGATCAGCTTAACCTTGGAATCAGAGTAGATGCCCGTCGGGCCGTCGCCGAAATCCGCAAGATACGGATCGTCGTTGTAGGGAACGAGCGCTTCCGAATAGAGCCTGGCCGCTTCTTCTGCCGTCAGATAGGGGTCTCCGGAGTTTGCCATCCAATGGAAATTGTGATTGGCAAACGAATGCAGCATCAGGTCGCGTTCACCAAAAAGCGATCCGAACGCCCACTCCACCTGAATCCTGGGGTCGTAATGATCCCTGGTGCCCCAGTAAGCGAGATTCAATACGCCGCTGTTGACATCCTCTTCATAGAGTCCGTACTTTTCGGCGAACCTGGCGCATCCTTCCGCGAGATCGTTGCCCACTCCCTCCCGATTCGAAATCTGCTTCATGAGAGTGTCGACATAGGCAATGGTGCCCATCAATTCGAACGGCAGGTTGCTCTCGATCTTTTTCCCCTTGCCCAGAATCCCTCTCTTATAAAGGTTCTGAACATAAACCTGCAGAGGCATGAACTGCCAGTGCCCGAGGCCGTATTTCTGCATCAGATCATTGGCCTGCCGCGACAGCTTCAAGGGCGCGCCCCGTTCGAGCCTGACCGCCATTGTCCCGGCACAGACCGATTCGTTGCTGTCGGCCGTGGCCAGCCGCAGACGGCATGCCCTGGGACAGGACGCACATGCCGCTACTCTTGCCGGCACAAGTGGAAGCTGCCCGTTGAGCGTATTGCCGCCGCTCGGTCTGCCGCTGTTGTGAGACCACGCGCGGGTGTTGAACCTTTCCACTTCCCGCGGATTGTCCACGTCCCACTGAAACTGCCGGTACCAGAGCCGTGCTTCCATGAACGCTTTCGGATCCGCAATCGGAACGGTTCCCGACCCGATCGCACTGATCGCCTTCAAGTTCTTGGAACCGAAGACGCCGCCGAAGCCGCACAGTGCCGCCTGGGATCCTGGACCGTGAAGCAGAGCGCCGAGACGGCTCTTTTTTTCACCTGCGGGTCCGCAGCAGACCACCGCGGGAATCTGGGTCGTGAATCCGTCATCGCCGGCCAGTTCCGACCACTCGCCGTACTTGAGGCCGGGGATGACTCGGCGGGAGATCTCCTGCTGTGTATCCCAGGTATCCATCCCCCAGATTCCTCTTGCGCTTTCGATAGTGACCTTGTCGTCGATGATGTTGATCCAGACAGGATCGGATGAGGACCCTTCCACCACTATCCCGTCCCATCCCGCAAACTTCAGCTGGGCGGTGAAGCGCCCCCCGAAATTGCTGTGCCCGAACCATTCGATTGGATAGAGCATCGGCCCGAGACCCTGCACCTCGCAGCGGCCGGACCCCGGCATCATGGTTCCTGCAAACGGGGAGGCGACTATGATGATAAGGTTCCTCGGATCGAACGCGTCAAACGGCAACTGTTCCGCAACGAGATCAAAGAAGATCGCCGAGCCGATGCCATGCCCGCCGCCGAATTCCATGTATTTCTCAGTCTCGATCCGGCTTATGCTCTTGCTGGTCAAGTTTACCCGCAGAATCTTTCCGGTGTATCCGCCTTTCATCGCGCGCTCCTCCTCGCCGGTTTCTTCTTAGCCTGGGCGGCCATTATCGGCGGCACAATCCTGCTGTCATCCACCAGACCAAGATTAAGCCAGTTGTCGTTCCGCAAGTTGACGTCGTAGCCGTCGGTCTCCTTCTGGTCAGGAGCTTCGGAGACAAACCTGAGCGCTTTCATCGGACAAGTCTCAACGCACGCCTGCTTCCCTCCCGGTCCCCCCTTTTCATTCCAGTAAGGGGTGTCGATGCAAAGATCGCACTTCTGCGCTCTCTTCGCGAATTTATTCCAGACCGTCCGGTGCGGCTGCTGCGGGCACATCCGGATGCATGTCCTGCAGCCGACGCACTTATTGGAATCGATCCTCCTGATGTTGCCGTTCGCCGCATCGACGAAAGCCGCGCCTGCGGGGCAATTCTGGACACAGACGGGAGTAACGCATTGCCTGCAGGGAGCCACTTTCAGGTCGTTCGGGAATTTCCCGAACGAGTCCTGCATGATCTGGATGCGTGCCAGCGAAAGGCTTTCAACTCCATGATGAGTCAGCGAGCACGCCAGCATGCAGGTAGTACACCCGGCACACTTCTTGCTGTCGTAGACCAAATATCCTTTGGATACTGGATATGAAGTCGGGGCTGGAGCAGCTGCAGCCGCCGGGACAACCGCGGCGGCGGCCAAGTTGTTCGTCATCAAGGCATCGACGGCAACGACCGTCCCGCCGGTAACAAGAAAATCCCGTCTCGAGTACTTTTTCGCGTTCACGCCTTCGCCCGACGGCTTCTTACCTCCAGACATAGAATTACTCCTTGACCTGAAATAGAAATGAGGCCAAATAAGCACGCCTCCGCCTTCTCGTTGCCCCGGCTATCTCGTCGTGGTCACTGCGGCAAACGGCTTCAAAGAACGTCGCTCCATTGATTTTTCCAGATAATCTCCTATAGGAGATCTGATATATTATGCAAGACCATCCTAAAATGTTAGAATGGTCGAGTCAAGAAAATTGTGTGGAATGGGTTGCCGTCGGCTGAACGGGTTTCGGGGGCGGCCCGGATTTCAGATTTTGCTGAATGGAGTCGTTTTGTCATGGAATTGAAGAAGAAAGTGGCAGTGGTAACAGGAAGTTCAGTAGGGGTGGGGCGCGCGACGGCGCTGCGGCTTGCCGAGCGAGGGTGTTCGGTCGTCATCAACTACACCCGGAGCCGGTCCGAAGCGGAAGAAGCGGCTGCGTTGTGCCGGGAGAAAAACGTTGGAGCCATTACGGTCCAGGCGGACGTTTCGGTGGAAGCGGACTGCGTTCGCCTGATTCAGGCGGCAGTGGACAGCTTCGGAAGGCTGGATGTTCTGGTGAACAACGCCGCCTTCACCAAATTCGTCGAGTTCGGCGATCTGGATGGCATGACTGAAGAGCTGTGGATGAGGATTATGCGTACAAACGTCCTCGGCAACTTCTTCTGCTGCCGGGCCGCAGTTCCACACATGAAGGAGGCGGGGGAGGGTGCGATTGTCAACGTGGTATCGATCGCGGGCTTTCTCGGTCACGGCAGTTCCATCGCCTATTCGGCGTCGAAAGCAGCCGTTATCAATATGACCAAATGCCTTGCCCGAACCCTCGGACCGGAAATCCGCGTCAACGGGATCGCGCCCGGAGCAATCGACACTCGGTGGCTGCGACAGGGACTCGGGGAAAAAGAGTTCGACGCACTGCGTGAATCGCTGCGCGCCACGACGCCGCTGGAGGTCATGGCCACCGCAGAAGACGTGGCCGAGGCAATCGTCTGGCTGGTGGAAGGAGCGCGCATGATGACCGGCGAGACGATAAAGTTCGACGGGGGACAGCATCTCGGAGGAAAAGGAGGGCTCCGCCGAAAATAGGGCAAGTGCACGGCTGTGACTGGAGTCACACTATTGTAAGCCTGAGACTGCAATAATCGGTGATAAATGGAGTTCCGGTCGCCTGCAACCCGGAACTCCCGAATTGGAAACGGAAACCTGCTATGCAACCGCTTGTGAAGGTATGCCCGCTCTGTCACCGGACAATCTCATCCACGACGACATGGTGCGAGCACTGCGGACGGAATCTGCCGCAGGCGAGAAGAAAAAGAAGAAGCTACAGAGGACGACGCAATCCCAATGACTATGAAATTGTGGCTGACGGTTCCAAGTTCGGAATCATCTGTCGCGGCGAAATCAAAGTCAGGGGCATAGGGCTGGAGACGGCCAGGATACTGGTTGAGGCGCTCAACAGCAGAAGGCCCTACAGGAAACGTTGATCCGTATGTGGTGCTCCGCTAATACTTGATAGTCAGCGCCGAAGCTGCAGTCCTCTCTCGTTCCCGCCCGGTCATGCTGCTGTAGGCCCTTTCCATTTCCTTGTCAATCGCATTGAACTGACGTGTCCCCTCTTCCACGGTGATATTGGTAAATTTTAGATTGCGGGCGACAATGCTGAGAGAAGTCGATCTTCCGAAAGACCAGGCAGCCCTTCCACGGAAGTCGGTGACTCTCTGAACGCCGGCCGACAGACCTGAGAGGGCGGCGATAGTCGCGGTGAGCCAACCCGGCACATTCTGAGTCGCGGCGAAAATCGCAGCCATGAAGCTGGCTGCAATGGCGACGACAGAACAGCTCAGATCGGCGTAGCTGTTGAGCCTCCCCGCCGCATAGGTCGCTTCGACTTCAGCCTGGATCTCACCGAGCAGTTTCTCCTTCCCATCTGTCATTTACCCCCCTTGCCGAGAACAGAACAACAGAATGCAGCGGAAGCGCTTCGAATTGTGTGATCGTGATCAAAGGTTGTCGATCTGTTAGCCGCAGCAGGTTTTCTGAAAAGCGAAAAACTCAGCCGTGATCGGAGTCACCATGTCCTGCCGGCTTCAGAGGCATAATTGCGACAAATGGTGTCAGCTTACCGAAAGGCCCTGTCATGAAAGCCGGAAAGAGATCCTGCCCCCTCTGCCGTGAAGAAGTTTTGGCAACAGCCACGTGGTGTAAACATTGTGGAAGAAAGCTTCCCGACCCGGCGGGTCTGAACGGGAGGTCGAGAACTGTCACCTATGCGATAGTTCCCGACGGCCCGATGTTTGGGATTCTGCTGAATGGGGAAGTGATGATTCATGGACTGAAGCTGGAAAACGCGCAGGAGATCGTATCGATACTCAACAGCATGAACTGAGTGTCAGCGTTCAAGCGCAAAGGCCACGATGCGCCGCAGCGTCTCCGAGAAGCACAATCCGGCCTTCTCCGCCGAATCCATGAATGAAACCCCTTCCGTAAGGTCAGGATTGGGATTCACTTCCAGAATGTGCGGCACACCGTCTCTCCCTAGCCTCAGGTCGATTCTGGCATAATCCCGGCAACAGGTGGCGATGTACGCGTGCAACGCCTGTTCTTTGACGAGTTCTTCGGTCTTCTGATCAAGTTCCGCAGGACACAAGGCATGCACCTTGTGATACGCGGGGGAAAGCGGATTCCATTTTATATCGTAGGTTATCAACGGAGGATGATCGTCGGACAGCTCAGAAAAGTTGAATTCCTCGATCGGCAGCACCATCCCAGGACTGTTGCCTAACACCGAGACGTGCAGTTCCTTGCCTTCAATAAACTCCTCGACCAGGATCGGACCCTTGAATTCGGCTGAGACATATTCGAGGCGGGCCACAAGTTGCGCATAGTCTCGCACGACTGAGTTCACATCGACACCTGCACTGCCGTCCTGCCCGCAGGGTTTGACAATCAGCGGATACTGCAACCCATGATCCTGCTCGATGCCTGGAGCCGCAAGGATGCGGAAACGCGGGGTCGCCACCCCGATTTCATCCAGGATCTGTTTGGTCAGTCCCTTACGCCTGCAGAGGGAAAGACAGAAGGGTGAGGAACCGGTGTAGCGCACGCGGAACAGATCAAAAAAGGCCGCCACGGCGCTCTCCAGGTTCAAATCGTTGCGGAATGATTCGACCAGGTTGAAAACGACATCGGGAGGGTCGTCGGCAATCAGATCCTGAAGCCTCTGGAAATCGTCCCGCAGGTTGATCCCGCACGCGTCGAAACCTTCGGCGCGCAGGGCATCGACGATTGCGT
>JAAYAM010000284.1 GCA_012719355.1 Acidobacteriota bacterium | reverse complement strand
CGACCCGCTGATTATGAGTCAGCTGCTCTAACCAACTGAGCTATGGGCCCATTAGATGTGTGGTGCGACGCCAGATAGAGTAACATTTCAGCGCCGACTTTCAAAGACTCTTCTGACCGGACTACTATTTCGCTATGGCTGAAGCACTGCAACAGAAGCTCTACTCGCTCCACGAAAAAGGCTATGGCGCCTATCAGTCCCTCGCGGGCTCCTGGCACTTCCCAAGCTTCGATCTCCATATCGATCGCGCACCGAAAGACCCTTTCGCCCCGCCCTTCTCCGGCGTCTTTCGCGTCTCCGTCCCCACCGCCAAAGCCGGCTTCCCAGACGCATCCTTCGCAACCCGGAATGCCGCTATCGCATTCCGTGACTTTCTCGCCCGGCGGTTTCATCACGCATGCAAACGCTTCTCCCACGGCAGGCGCGGGACCGGCAACAGCGGCATAATCACCATCGCCGAACCGGGCCAGGAGATACTCGACCGTTCATCCGTCAAGGTCGACCGCGACACCATCGAGGCCCGCTTCTTCCTTGGACTGCCCGCACACGGGCGCAGCATCGACGCCCGGCTTGCCCACACGATGATATTCTCCGAACTCCCCGCAATCGTCGAGTCTTCGCTCTTCGCCTCCGCCGGCGACCTCTGTGCCCTCGAGAGACACCTGCACGCTTCCGAAGATGCAGATGCACTCCGCAAAAAGCTTTCCGAACTGGGGCTCGTCGCCTTCATCGCCGATGGGTCGATTCTGCCGCGCGCCAGCGGAATAGACCCACGTCCCCTGCAATCCGACAACGCCGTCCCGTTCTCTTCCCCGGAGACACTCCGGATCGTCATCGATCTGCCGCACGCAGGAAGTGTCACGGGAATGCGTGTCCCCAAAGGTGTCACCCTGCTCGTCGGAGGAGGTTATCACGGGAAATCGACGCTCCTGCAGGCGATCGAGTCGGGTATCTACAACCACATCCCGGGCGATGGGCGCGAACTCTGCGTCACCGTCTCAACCGCGGTAAAGATACGCGCTTCCAGCGGAAGAAGCGTCACCTCGACAGACATCTCCGCCTTTATCAACCACCTGCCGCTTGCCCGCGATACCGTTGCGTTCTCCACCACAAACGCCAGCGGAAGCACATCACAGGCCGCCTTCGTCGCCGAATCGCTTGAGGCCGGCGCGCAAGTGCTCCTGATGGACGAAGACACCTCCGCGGCAAATTTCATGATACGCGACGGCCGTATGCAGCAACTCGTCGCACGCGAGCATGAGCCGATCACCGCATTTGTCGACAGGGTGCGCCAGCTCTACGATGAGCTCGGTGTCTCAACCATCCTTGTCATGGGCGGCTCGGGAGACTATTTCGATGTGGCCGACTGCGTGATCCAGTTGCGTGATTTCAGACCCGAGGACGTGACCGCCAGTGCCCGCAACATCGTTCGCACATCCCCTTCACGCCGGGCGTACGAAGGGAGCGCGCGTCTGGCGCAGCCACGCAGCCGGATTCTCCACCGCCTTCCTGTAACCGCAGACCCACAGAGGCACCTGCGTATCTCCGCCCCCGATGTGCATCAGCTGATTCTGGGAAAGAACGTGATCGATCTGTCCGATGTCGAGCAGCTGAAGGAGACCGCGCAAACACGAGCAATCGGCTACGCGCTCCGGCATGCAGACAAATACGTCGACGGCAGGACTACCCTAGGAGAGATCATCGAGAAAGTGATGGCAGAGGCGCGAGATCTCGATGTGCTTGATCCCAGGCGCACCGGGCATCTGGCATCCTTCAGGGG
>JAAYAM010000283.1 GCA_012719355.1 Acidobacteriota bacterium | reverse complement strand
TCCCATTGCGGATCATTGAACACGATGTCGCGGAAATAGGAGGTTGCAGCCGGAAACGGCTCTTTGCCCGACACCAATACCATCAGCTGCTGTTCGCTCCCCGGAGGGAAGCCGGAGAAAATCTCTTCCCCGGTGCGTGGATTCTTCGGACCTGCGTAGATGTCACGCAGGGCGGCGACCTGTGGCGGTGTCAGGCAATCATCACGATCGCCGTCCTTGCATTCGATGGTTGCAGGATCAAAACTGCATTGCTGCGGGGCGCCGACGATCCCGTCCTTCAATCCATCCTTTTCATCGCATTGACTGACGAAAGCCTTGTGCACCGCCATGAGCTTGGGCATCGTGAGCCTGCGTTCATCCTCCTTCATTGCCGCATAGCCGGTCCACAAGGAGCCGATCATCAGACCCACCATCGGATTTGCGGGAGCCATTGATGAGATGCCGTCGTAATCTTCAGGATACCGATATGCTGCCATGAGACCCTGCCGTCCGCCTGTTGAGCAGCTGACCCAGAGCGACCGGCGTTCTTTGCGTCCGTAATAGGCCGCGAGCAATAACTTTGCTTTCACGGTCATCTCGTGGACGGCGCGGTGCCCGAAATCAATCAGCTTTTCTTTGTGTCCGATCGCGAATCGGGCGTCCATGCCGGTGCCGACATGACCGGTGTCGGTCGCGACTGTTGCATATCCGTCTGCCAGTGGCTCAGCCATGGAGGAATGGCTGATACTGCCGCCCCATACTCCGTTGCCGCTGCCGACAAGCTTGCCGTTCCATTTCTCGGCAGGCATCCAGACTTCGATCTTGATGTCGGAATCGGGAGTGGGGGTAAGGGTGGCGGTTACACGGCAGAAAGCGGGGGCGGCCTTGAAAACCGCGAGACCTCCCGGTCCGCCTATCGGACCGGCTCCTTCGGGCGGTGTAAATGCGCCTGCCGGAACAAGGGACGCTGAGTCGATCTTCCCATCCGGCAGTGCAAATGATTTAAGATCTTCGCAAACACCTGCCGCAAGCGGGCCGACAGAGATGACTATGATTGCACCTGCCGCAAGGCTGAACCGCATGAGTTTCACCAACATTCCTGATCTCCCGTAAGAAGATGTTTGTTCCGTCAGTCTATAGCCAGCCTGTCCGGCATACGCCCGAAACCGAAGAACTGATGCCGGATTCCTTCTGCAGTGGCCACGCCAAGCCTCATGCCGGAGCCCTCTTCGCTGAAGGGCATCGATACCGGTCCGACCGCCGTCATCTCGAGTGCTCCATCACGGGTGACTGCACTCCCGTGCACATGTCCCGCAAACACATAGCGGATTCCGTATTTGTGCAGCAGTTCCAACAGCGGCTTGCGGCGCTCAAGAGGGATGTTTCCGTGATCGTCAGGTTCATCGGCCGCTTTGGTAAAGAGAGGATGATGCAGAAAAACGACCGTGTGGGGAAGCCCTGACTCTTTCGCTTTCTGCAGTTCCTTTTCAAGCCAGGAATTCTGTTCCTGATATTCGGCCTGCACATTCTTCGGCGTATGTATCAAGGTCGAATTCAATACGATTCCGTATATCGGACCCGCCTGAAACGAATAATAATCACGCCCGAACGTCTTGCGGTAGGCAGCCACAGTCTCAGGCGTCGGCTGATGTCCCACATCATGATTTCCCGCGACCAGATAGACAAGTATCGATTTGTCGATCTTGCCGGTTATTCGCTGGAACTCCCGTATTTGCTCAGGATCACCCGGCTTGTTCACGAGATCACCCAGTATGATTACAAACCGTGGTTTCAACCGGTTCACGGTCGCAACAGTGAATTCG
>JAAYAM010000003.1 GCA_012719355.1 Acidobacteriota bacterium | reverse complement strand
TCGGGTTTATACCCACAGATTCTGCGGAATACCCAAAAGTATAGGCAAGGTCGATTGGGGTGGGTCCCTTTTGCCCTGTCACTCCCACCTCTGGTGGGCCCCTTTTACGTTAGCGAAATCATTCTAGCCAGGTTGAAGAGAAGAGCACAGCAGAGATCATGAAAGAGATGAGAGAACATGGTGAATAGATCAATGCAAGGTGAAACATATCTGCGGAAGTTTACCTTGCGTCTGAGGAGCGGGCTGTCTTTCTGGTGAGATACACTTACCAAAGGCTACTTTATGAATAATTCACCGGATGAAAAGGAAAGAGTTAGCTGTGGCCCTTGCTGCTTCTGTGCAAAGGGCATTATTGAGCCAGCAGCATGCAGCTGTGGAGAATTTTCAACGCAGCTTATTCGAACAGTCCATGGAAATCCATCTTCAGCAAAATGCTTTATGTCTTAGTACCGGCCATACTCTTTAACCGACTGCAGCATGGCTTGCATCTCTTCAACTCGCACTTTGTCCGGCATCTTGACAACAATAATCAGACCGCCGTCTTTTCCGCTTTTGTCGATGATGTCTTTGATGAACGATTCCAGTTGCGTCATCGACCACAGCTTGCAGGTATTGGGACAACGGACCAGGAGGCTGGTGTGTCCGCCCAGAATCTCCTTCGCCCGAACTGCATCTGCGGCCTCTATGGAAGCCAATACTTTCCCTTTCGGCAACTCGAGAAGATACTCCAGCCTGTCCCCAAATACGGCTTCGAAAAACGGGACCGGCACGTATCCGAGATCTATGTGAGTCTGCAGAGACTTCTTAAGCCCCGGCCAGTAAAACTTCTTGAACTGGGCATCTGACATGAAGACAGGGTCACCTCTCCAAAGAGGCAATCCGATTCTCGGCGGATAGTCTTTCGATGTGCGGTCTGCCGGCAAAGCATTCGCAATGCGTCTTTCCAATATTGCATCACAGGCCTTGAGAAGCTTGTCCGGCCGGCGGTACATATCGAGCATTGAACCTTTCATCCCTCTCAGGAAACTGGTAAGGGTATCGAAAGGCGCTCCGCCTACGCCCCCGGCAGCGAACCGGGCGAATGGGGGAAATCCCAACTGAGCCAGTTCTTCACTCGCATCGCCCACCATTTGATAGAATTTCTGCACTTCTTTCCCGGCTTTGGCCAGATGCCTGGACATCTTCCGAAACTCCGGGCTGGCAAAGAGCGGCGTTATCGCTTCGAGTCCCATAAACATGCTGTCCAACGGAGGGAGTTTGGCCAGAGGCTCCAGGGTCCGGTATACACGCGGCAAATAACAGCGAAGCATGAAGCCCGAAGGATCATTCAGGAACATGTCATACTCGTGTTCCTTCATGTATTCCCCTTCGATGAACTGGTATTCGAAATCCTCCGGTTTGGGTCCTCCCGGCCATACACAATTCTGGACATCCAGTTCGGTCATTGCGGCGCCACAGGAGGGGAACCCGGGCTCGCTCATATCGGGTTCCAGGTCCACTGCCATTTGCCGCATCGTCCGCTTCAGATCGATGGGGTTGTAAAATGCAGCCGATTTGGGAATTCCGGAATAGTTGTGTGCTTCTACCAAAACCATGAACGGTACGCGGTCCGGCGTCCGCAGCTCGATTACGTCCCTGACTCGTTGAGTTCTTTCCGCATAAAGCTGTTCGATGGTCTTGCCGGTGCGATCCTCAATCTGCTTCTTGAGAATTTCATTTTCTTTCCGGTATTTTGCGATCTCGGATTGAGCTGTCATTACGGATTCCTTCGTGACATGGGGTTGTGGGAGCATTCTAGCACATGTCACATCTGTGACATGTCATCGACTAAATGTGACATAATGCCGGACATTCCCTGAGGAGGAATCAGATGAAAACAGGCACAGGTAAAAAGAACCACACGCGCAGGGCGTTTTTCAGCGAGGTAACAGCTTCAGCCGCGTTGACCGCATTGGCGATGACCCAATTGTGCCCGCAAACGGCGGCAATAGCGCAAGACAAAGAGGAGTCGAACAACCTGAGGTCGCCCGCAAAGCTTCCTCCCTGGCCCAAAGGAACTAGCGGCCACAAATACGATCACCTGTTTTGCACCAGAATGAAAGAGAAACCACTGACCGACACGATTCTGACTCCCACGATCAGTTTCCGTGGAAACAGCGACCTTCCCGGCGCCGGAATCAACATGGGATTCCGCTATTATGTCAAACCGTTCAAAATGGAGCTGCAATCGCACCGCCATGACGTAGATGAATATCTGTTCTTCCTGGGTGGGCAACTGCCGGATCTGACGGCTAACTTCGATGCAGAAATCGAAATCTTTTTGGGGCCTGAATACGAAAGGCACATCATAACCAAGCCGTGTATCCTCTATATCCCCAGGGGATTTCAGCACAATCCGATGGACATAAAGAGGGTAGGGAAGCCATTGCTGTTCATGCCGCTTCTTCTGGCGCCCTACTTCAACGGCTATTACCAGACTGGTTACATGGAATTCCTCTCTCACGAGAAAATCGATTAGTCCCATGGCCCCGGGCGTTGAACCGGAGGCGTGCGATTTGGGATTGGAGTTACAGACATGCGCTACGACAGGATGATTTTTCTCATTATCGCAATAGGAATTCTCTTCTCAGCGGCGACAGGTGCGGAGCCGGTCACGGCGACCATTGATGCTTCACGCCCAGGAGCCCCTGTTACACCTCTGATATTTGGAGGTTTCATGGAGCCGGCCACGACCGGCGTATGGGCTGAGATGCTGGCGGATCGTAAGTTCCTCAACGAGATTACTTCCAAAGAACCCCCAGCACGCTCCGGATGGCTTAGCTTTATGGGACCGGCCCGCCGATGGAAACCCATTGGCGGCGATTCGGTTGTGGAAATGGATAAGAAAAATCCCTATGTGGGGGAATGGTCGCCGCGTGTCCGGCTTGAAAAGGAAATGCCACACGGCATAAGTCAGTCCGGGATCGTGCTGGTAAGCGGGCGAACATACACAGGGCGCGTAATTCTGGCAGGAACGCCGGGCGCCAGGATCTCCGTCAGCCTGATCTGGGGGGCCAATGCATCGGATCGTCAAACGATCGCGATCAATAGTCTCACGCCAAAATACGCAAAGATTCCTCTGAAATTTACCGCGAAGGCCGACAGCAATGACGCGCGTTTTGAAATTGCCGGAACCGGCAACGGCTCGTTCCATATCGGGGCCGTGTCGCTGATGCCGTCCGATAATATCGCAGGCTTCAAGGCTGCGACAATCCGATATCTGAAGGAGCAGGGCATTGCGCTTGCGCGCTGGCCAGGAGGAAACTTCGTTTCGGCGTATGATTGGCGCGATGGGATCGGGGACCGCGATAAGCGGCCGCCCAGGCGCGAGCTGGCTTGGAACGGTACGGAATCCAACGACATGGGCATTGATGAGTTCATGACCTTTTGCCGCCTGATCGGCGCGGAACCATATATTGCCGTGAATGCGGGATTAGGTGATGATCATTCAGCCGCTGAGGAAGTCGAATATGTCAACGGGCCGGCCACCAGTCGCATGGGACGTTTGCGTGCCGCCAACGGGCATGCCGCTCCCTATGGCGTGAAGATCTGGGGTGTCGGCAATGAAATGTACGGAGAATGGCAGTGGGGACACATTGCCATCACCCAGTATCCCGAGAAACACAACCGTATCGTGAAGGCGATGAAGAAGGTGGATCCATCCATCAAAGTGATTGCCTCCAGCGCCACGCCCGAGGAAGTCTCCTGGACTTATATTGAGAACCGGCAGCTCGATTCATTTCCCGAGCGGAAAAAGGTGGACGATAGGGTGCCGTTTGCTTTTGGATCCGAGTATGACTGGACGGGAGCATTGCTGAAGAATTCCGCCGACTATATTGACTACCTTGGGGAGCACTTTTATGGCTACCCGAATCTGGTGATCGATGCAGACAAACAGGCCTTTGTGGATGCTACCGATCCCCTTGAACACAGGGTTCGCCGCATGTCCAACAAGGTGCAGTTCAAGTTTGAGGCCTGGGAGGAGTATCTAGAAAGAATGCCTTACCTGAAGGAAAAAGGCATCAAATTTGCCTTCGACGAATGGGGGCCCAGAAGTGTATTCAATAAACCGCCCATCGATGCCATTGCCTCCAATCCCATGTTGGATACTCTGACGAATGCTCTGGTCTATCACGAGTTCATGCGGCACTCGGATATGGTGGCATTGGCTGTTGCCACGGGCGGAATGATGATGCTGGCGACCGATGCGCATGGAGAGGCCGTCGGATTCCGTCCCGACGGGCTGTTGATCAAAATGCTGCACGACCACTTTGCGAATGCGATTCCGGTGGCTGTCGATGGAAATTCGCCTCAACAAATCATCAAGGGTACGATCGGCGTGGATCTCTCGGCGCGTCCATCCGGAAGCCCGACCTATCCACTGGATGTATTTGCAGCTCTGAGGGCGGATCGAAAGGCCCTCATCATCTCCGTGGTCAATCCCATTGAGAGGGCGCAGGAATTGGGGCTGGCTATTAAGGGTGTGGATCCTGCGGGCGGAGCCAGGCTCCAGCAATTGACGGCTCCTCCGGGAGCGGCGCCTGCGAGCGGGTTCGGCCGGTTTTCCGGTCCTCCCGCAAAGCTGATCGAAAGTTCCCTGGCTCAAGTTCCTGGCCGGATAACGGTGCCTCCCGCCAGCATCAGCGTGTACGAACTGACAGTAAAATAAGCGCCGATTACCTTCAGTTCAGGAGGAAAGTCGATGTCGGCTGTTCACAGTACGAGCCGGCCGAAGCGATCCCGGACATGGCTTTGTGCCGTGCGGTATGGAGTTCAGCCTGCACTGATGGCGGCGCTGATGATTGCAGGCGCGATGGCTGTACGAGCCGACGCTGCCGACCAGGCCGCAAGAACGTTCAGAGACTGTGCGGCATGTCCTGAGATGGTCGTTATTCCACCCGGCAAATTTGTCATGGGTTCGCCGGAGACGGAGAAGGACAGGGATCCTGATGAGGGGCAGCACATGGTTGTGATCGCCTACTCTTTTGCGGTGAGCAAAGGGCCCATCACCTGGGATCAGTGGGATGCGTGCGTCCGGGAAAACATGTGTGATGGCCCCGCTGTGGAGGCGGCGCTGAGATTGGACCGTGACGGCAAGCCGATACCCAACTATGTACCGCATGTTCGCGGCAGCCATCCGGTGGTCGGCGTCAGTTGGTTCGATGCACAGGCATTCATCCGCTGGATCAACAGGAAAATCGGCAAGGAACAATATCGCCTTTTATCCGAAGCCGAATTTGAATACGCGGCTCGTGCAGGAACCACCACCACCTATTGGTGGGGCGATGAGCCAAGCCACGAATATGCCAATTACGGAAAGGATGCAGGTCCGGACCTGGGAGGGATGGCTGAAGGACGCGATATATGGGTAGATTCGACTTCTCCGATATGTTCCTTTCCGGAGAATCCTTTCGGCTTATGCGATATGTACGGGAACGTCTATCAATGGGTGGAAGATTGTTACGAAACAGACATTGCCCGGCTGCCTGCCGATGGATCAGCGGCCAGGAGCGGCAACTGTTCCGTGCGCGGTTTTCGTTCCAATTCGTATGAAAGCAATGCGAAAACTATGCGATCGGCCAACCGGGCTTTTGTGTATGCGCCGGATACTCGCGGACGTCCCTACCTTGGTTTTCGCATCGCCAAAACACTCCCGTGAGTTGCAGCAAGAAGTAAATTCACCCTGAAGGGACGGAAAATTTCTATGGGCGGCGTGAAGCGGCGCCTTTAAACAGCAAGGGCGCGGTATCATGCAAATAGCGGCGCCAGACGCTCCAAACGTGGCTGCCTTCCGTTTCATGATAGATCACATTCACGCCTTTGGCCTTTACCAAATCCACAAACTGACGATTCGCCTGATAGAGAAAGTCCTGTTTGCCGCACCCTACCCAGAGCAAACGGAGTCTGGAATTCAGCCTCTCGGGTTTTTCAAGAACCTCTTTGAACTCCGCTTCCGCATTCATGAAGGGCCTCCCGACAGCAGCACTGTAGCCCAATACATAGTGGAACAATTGCGGGTTGCTGAGCCCGATTGAAATAGCCTGTCCGCCGCCCATCGAAAGGCCCGCGATGGCGCGGTGATCCGCATCCGTGTAGACGCGATAGTTCCGTTCTACCAGCGGAATAACATCCTGGAGCAGGTCGGGAGCAAACCGCTTCGAGAACATGTCCGTTTCGCCCGAGAGGCGAACGAGCGGCCCCACATTCGCGCCTTGCAGCGCATGTCCCTGGGGCATGACGACAAGCATCGGCTGTGCTTTTTTTTCGGCAATAAGATTGTCCAGAATAATGTTGGCCCGGCCGTTCATGACCCAGCCGTTCTGCGCCTCGCCGTTGCCGTGGAGAAGATAGAGCACGGGATATCTTGCGCGGCTCTTGTCATAGTTCGGAGGCGTATAAATCCAGAGCCAGCGAGTAACTCCCATTGTTTTCGATTCATAAAGAACCATCCGGACTTCGCCATGCGGTACGGGCTTCGAATCGTAAAAGGCGGGCGTGTCGCCGGGCACTTCGACGAAACTGGACATCGGGAAGCCGGGCGGAACAGGCTTGATGGCAGGATTGGACGGATCCGTGATGTCCACTCCCTGGATTCGGAAGTTGTAGCTCCAGATCTCGGGCGGAAGCGGACCAACTGTTGCGGTCCAAATGCCGTCCGCGCCCTTTGTCATGGCCAGCTGCCTCTTGCCCTGAAGAATCTCTCCAACCACATACACCTCTGTCGCCTCGGGGGCAAGGAAGCGCAGCGTCACGGTGCGGTCCGGGTGAACTTCAGGCGAATGGAGAGCGGTATAGGGAGTGGCCATTCCACCGCTTTTTGCTGCACCGCCTGTGGCCGGCGCTGAGGCCGGCTGTTGAGCGGTGGCCATGACTACGCCGGCGGCAATCATAAGTGCAATGAACAGTGTTGCAAGTCTGGACTTACTTCGCATGAGTTCCTCCTGGCGCTCTTTTCCCTTTGTGAAACAATTCAGCATCAGGCGGCGCCGGCGGATGAAAGTGGGGTCAATCCCTGTTGCCCCAGTTGCGGGAGTTCGCTTAGCCGAGTTCCACAATGGCTTTGATAATGCCGTCCTGATAGTCCGCGAGGAGCTCAAAAGCCTTCGCCGTCTGATCCAGGCTGAATCTGTGAGTGATCATGAAATCAGGACTGATTCTGCCTGTCTCGATCAGGTCGATGACGGGGAGGATGCAAGCATTCTGGCGCCGTACGTTGATGAAGGTAAGTCCCTTGCGTCTGGCGTCGTGTGCCGGAAAAGAGCTCTGATCCGTTTCCGGAATGCCCACAATGGCAATCTTGCCCATGGGCTTGCATAGCTGAATGGCCTGCTCAAAAGCTGTCTGCTGCCCGCAGCATTCAAATACCACATCCAATTCCAAAGGTTCGTGCCGCAGGATTTCCCGAACAATGTCTGTCCGATCGGGATTTCCCGCCCACGCAGCGCCCTTCTGAATTGCCGCATGTATCCGGTATTCAAGCCGATCTGTCATATAGACTGCCGAGACTCCGGCTGTCCTGGCCGACAGCAGCACGCTGAGCCCGATTGGGCCGCTCCCCAGTATGCCAATCGTCTTGCCTTTCAGATCGCCCGACAGCTGCACGGCATAGTAGCCGATCGTCAGCGGTTCTACGAGTGCGGCCTGGTCTGGATTGAGTCCTTGCGCGCCATAGCAGCAGTCTTCAGGCATGACGAGGAATTCGCTCAGACACCCTTCCCTTTGCCCCGGGCATCCTAAAAAACGCACCTCCCGGCAGGTGTGATAATGCCCCATCCTGCATTGATCACAAATTCCGCAGGAGACGGCAGGATCCACAACCACCCTGTCTCCCGGCTTGAAACGCGTTGCCTTTTTCCCGGTATCGGCCACAACGGCACTGCATTCATGGCCGATCGAATATGGGAAATGCACAACCTGATCCCCAATGCGTCCCTGGGTGTAATAGTGGAGATCGGATCCGCATATGCCCACGCGAATGACCTTGAGCAGGAGGTCTGTGGGACGCAGCGGCGCCGGCGGCGGCTGGTCGATTATTTCTATGGTTCGGATTCCGGTAAGCACTGCGGATTTCATAATTGGTCTTTCTTTGATGGAGCGGAGCAGAAAATCCAATCTCCTCCCAATAACCGGATCTCATAGCTGACCCGTCGAGGCATCGTCAAGAAATATGTCACAAAGATGTGACAATAGAAATGCTAGAGTTGTGCATGCAGGCCGACGGTCTAGGAGCCTGTCCGAGAATCAGGAGAATTGCATGACCCCAGCGCATGACGTGGCTTCCGAATCCAGACTCACCAGGAAACAAATAATCCTAAGCCTGGTCAGCATTTTTGTTCTCTATTTTGCAATGAGCTTTTTCCTGCAGGCGTTCGGAATTGCGAGACCGAGGATCGCGGCCGATCTCGATGGCATGGCGCTCTATTCATGGTCGCTTTCCATTCCGGGCCTGGCCGCCGCCTTTGTAACGTTGCTCTTCAGCAAGTTCTCCGACATGTATGGCCGGCGAATCATGCTGTTGATTTGCACGATTCTGGCCATGGCCGGAACCATCTGCAGCGCTCTCGCTCCAACCTACGCGATCTTGATCGTGGGGGATACAGTGTCTCGACTCGGCACCGGGGCTCTTATGCCGCTCTCATATGCGGTATTGGGCGACATGTTTGAGCCGGTGCTGCGAAGCAAATGGGTCGGGCTTCTTCGAATACCGCAAGGGATTCTGGCGCTTCTTGGACCGACGATAGGAGGCTGGTTCGTTGACAACATGAGCTGGCGCCACCTGTACTGGCTGGGAGTCCCGTTCCTGGTTGTATGTTTATTCCTGGTGCCGATGGGGGTGCCTCCGGCCGGGAAGACATCGGGCCGCAAAATAGACGTGCTGGGGGCCCTGTTGGTTGCGATTGCATCCTCGACGACTATTCTCGGGCTCTCTTTTGCCGGAACAACCTATCCCTGGGGATCTGTGCAGATAGTCAGCCTGCTGGGCGTCGCGCTCTTGTTCTGGGTGCTCTTCTTCCGGGCCGAGGAGCATGCAGAAGAACCTATCATGGATCCTCAAGTCTTCCGCAACCGCACTTTTCTCACCGTTTCTATTTCGGGCATGCTGTCATTTATCGGCCTGACGGCAATGCTCATGTATTACCCAATCTACCTTCAGGGGGTGAAGAATATCTCCGCGATGCAAAGCGGCCAGATCCTTACCCCCTTTACCGTTCTGATGGCCCTGGTAGGGTTGCCTACGGGCTTTGTCCTGGCCAAAACAAAACGATACAAGTGGATGTATGTGTCGGGCTACGGGCTTCTAACCGCCGCGATTTTCTGGGTAGCATTCTTCGATTCCGAAACCAGCGTCTTCGCTACGGTGCTGGCGGCCACCTTCGCGGGGCTTGGGTTGGGCGCTATCCCGACCCTCAACACGATTGTCGTTCAGCTGGCTGTCCCCAAAAGACTGCTCGGAGCATCCATGGGGGCTCTTTACTTCAGCATCACATTAGGGACGGCCATTGCTCCGGCTGTCCTCGGGTCCGTGATGAATTCGGCTTATACCAAAAAGCTCGAAACGACGCTGCCCGCCGGGGTGCACCAATTCGTGGACAAATCAACGATCGCGGCTTTGGGAGATCCGGACGCCCTCTTATCTCCGGCAGCGATGACGGCGCTCGAATCGGATTTCGCGAAAGAAGCATCGTACGAACCCGACCTATTCAGGCGGACGGTCGAAGCGATGCGTGAATCCACCCAGGCAGGTTTAAGCGTCGTCTTCCTGCTCGGCGCGGTTACGATGCTGATTTCCTTTTTGCTGATCGTCACTGTTCCCGAAATATCCATGGATGCCGTTGTCGAGGATAAGAAACCCCTGCAGCCTGCGCTTGTGGAAGAGAGCTCTGAATGATCAGATACATCCAATCTTACTTTACAATGTAGGCATCATAAATCACCTTATTGCGCAGGCGCATACCGGCGCCTATGGCCAGGGTTCGATTCAGCCATTTGTATCGGGCGCTTCCGGTCTCGAAATTGATATAAACGCGAAAATAGTATTTCTTAGGATCCACCGGATTGCCTTTGGCCACTTCAGCCATTACCTTTGCCGGACCATAGCGGTACCCGCGAGTCTGGATATAGATCAGTGCCCCGTCCCTTGTTTTCAGAGCATAGCGGGTGTCCATACAGGCAAGGCCGTCGGTCGAGACCAGTTGCCAATCGGCTCCATTGTTGAGGATTATTCCGTCGAGGCGCGGTCCTTTGAACTTGCCGCCGGTAATTGGGATGACTCTGCGCTTTCCGGCACTTCCTATCCTGCCTAATTCCAGGATGGGAGCGTCCAGATTCACCTCAAAACGGGCCATGAATTCGAGCCCCGGTTGTGGGGGGGCGAATTGGGCTTTTTCAGATTCATTCGGCGCCGCAGCGTTTGTCTTTTTTCTCATAAAACCTCCTTCTTCACGAGCGAATTGACGCACAGGAACATCGTTACTGCATTTATTTTGCGGCCTTGCCCGGATTCACGCGGAAGCTTTTACCGGCGCATCCTTTTCAGCGAGGAATCCATGGCTCCGCCGCCATTGATCACCACACAACGCACAACATTGAGTCCCTTGTTAAGCGTGAGGCGTTTTGACACCCCGTCATCGATGACAGTTGATGCCCAGAATAGCACGTTGGATGTGGGTTTGCCCATCGCATACGCGAAATGACACAGGTTGACATTGTAGCGCATTGGCCGGAACACCACGCCCTCTGCCTGTTTTTCATTGCGGCATCCTTAACCACTGGCGGCACCTCTTTCCGGCACTGGCCAGGCAATCGCACAGGGCTTTACTTGAACAGAAGCTGAGCAAACACATACAGACTCCTTCTCCAGGTCTGCCATTCGTGTGAGGTGCCGGGAGAGATATATACGTAGCTGTTCTTGATTCCGGCGGCGATGAGGTGTTCCTGATGCTTCTTCAGACCCTCCGGATTCTCAAGCGGAGGTTCCGAGCCGAAACTCATAAAGAGAACCTTCACCTTCCGGTTGAATTCAATGGGATCTGCCATTGCGCCGCTGTAGATCGTCTTGATGTCGAACTGGGCCGGTGCGGCGCCCGGAGCCGGCTTGCCGGGGCCTCCCTGAGCAAATCCCATCGCGGCGCCGCCGCTGAACAGGCCGATGTATGAGAATTTGTCCAGGTTCGCCATCGTGACTGATGCCGTCTGCATGCCTCCCATGGAAAGGCCTGCCATTGCCCGGTGCGACCTGTCGGCCAGCGTGCGGAAATTGCGATCGACCCATGGAATCAAATCATTAACCATCAACTGCCCGTAAGGTCCCCCTCCCGGGCCGCCAAATCCTGCAAATCCGCGGCCGGCACCCGGAGCCGGGCCACGGGCAGCGCCGCCCGTAAAAGGCAGGTAGCTGGTTTCCATGACGACAATCATGGGCTCTACTTTCCCCTCCGCAAGCAGGTTATCGAGAATCAGGTTCGCCCGGCCCATTTCAATCCACACCCGCTCATCCTCGCCGCCTCCGTGCTGCAAATACAGCACCGGGTAGCGAGTCTTCGTATCCGTTTCATAGCCCGGCGGTGTGTAGACGAAGATGCGGCGCCAGGCATTAATGGATTTGGCAAAATAGTTCTTGATCAATACGGAGCCATGGGGCACATCCTTCAAATCATAATAAGTCACGCCCGGCTCCGGGATTTCAAAGCCGTTGCACATGTGGCCGTAGCCGATGAATGCATTGGTGCCGGGATCCAGCACCGTCGCGCCGTCGACGATCATCCAGTAATTGTGATACCCGGGGCTTTGCGGTTCTTTGGTCGTATATGTCCACACGCCGTCGTCCCCTTTGACCATGTCGTAGGGAAGGGGATTGAGTGAATTGGAACCGGAAGTGACAAGCGCTACCTGGACCTTCTGTGCAGTGGGCGCTTTGAACTGGAAAGTGACCCTCGAGTCTTCTTCGATGCGCGGATACTGTACGCCTGAGAGATTATACGGCGAGGGATGCGCCGGGACGGCCGGTGCGGAGGCAGAGCCCAGGGGGGCAAGGATCATTTCCTGCCGTGCGCTCTTGGATTCGGCAGATACTCTTTTTGCCTGGGCTGAACAGGGCGCCACGGTCGACAAAACCAGGAGCAGGGTGACGAATGAGGCTCGTTTCATAAGCGGCATCTCCCATGTAGTTTTTTGTTCACATCACTATTTGCTTGATCCAATATTGCTATAACCTAACTTTCCGGCTACTCTGGGCCATCAGCCTAACATAGTGGATGTTCACACAAATGTGACATTTTTCTTGACAATGTAATAATCGGGCCGGCGTTTCAGGAAAAGTATTCAACGGGCGACCGGCAATGGAGGGAGGGACTCTGTGGGTGTCATGAAAACCGGATTCGGTGGCGCCTTTACCGCAGCGATGGTCCTGTTGGCGTCATTTCACGCTTTGGCCGATGAGGCAGAATCACGAAAGGCTTGCGAGTCTCTGGCCTCGCTCTCCACCCAGAGCTTCCGGGTAGATAATTCGGAGTGGGTGGCCGCCTCGCGCGTGCCTGCAGGACCGGGCGGAGAGACGACAGAGCTTCCCTCCCACTGCCTGTTTCGTGTCGTAATTGACCCGCGCCCATCCTCGATCGAGGGCGTGAGTTTTGGCACCGGCATTGAATTGAGGCTGCCGCTGGACTGGAACGGCCGCCTGCTATTTCAGGGCGGCGGCGGATTGAACGGATCGCTGAATCCGGCATACGGTTCCGTATCAGGGTTTCCGTCCGCGCTGGCACGAGGGTTTGCCGTGGTTTCAACCGACGGCGGTCATCGAGGCCGCAGCGTCGTGGATTCCAGCTTTGCCGTTGACCAGCAGGCCAAACTTGATTTTGCCTACCAGGCGGTGCAGCGCACAACGCGCGAAGCCAAGTCCCTCATCAGCCGCTACTACGGACGAAAGCCCGACTATTCCTACTTCATGGGTTGCTCGACCGGCGGACGCGAGGCGATGCTGGCGGCGCAGCGTCTGCCGTTGGAATTCGACGGCGTGGTTGCAGGCAATGCTTCTTTCAATCTGACGCGTGTTGCCATGAACCAGATCTGGAGCCTGCAGACGGTGATGCGGATTGCGCCCAAAGATGCCGCAGGCAAGCCGCTGCCGGCTGAGGCTTTTACGGATGCGCAGCTAAAGGCCGTGTCGGCGGCCGTGCTCAAGGAGTGCGATGGACTCGACGGACTCGAGGACGGCATGATCAACGACTTCAAGAGCTGCCGTTTTGATCCTGCTTCGCTGAAGTGCGGCTCCGACGGAGGCGGCGCTTCGGAGCCGTGTCTCTCGGCCCAACAGGTCGAAGGTTTGAAAGACATCTTCGGCGGCGCGCGCAATCCGCGCGGCGAATCGCTGTATGGGTCTACGCCCTTCGACACGGGGATTGCCCAGCCTGCCTGGCGGCAAATGCATCTGGGAACCGCGACGAGCGCACCTGCCAATGCGTCGCTTGGGCGGGATACGCTGCGCCTTTTCTCAATGACGCCGTCCAATCCCGATTTCGATGTGCTGCGTTTCGATTTCGACCGCGATATGGACAAGCTTGCTGAAACCGCGGCAATCAACGATGCGGTGGCCACACTGCACACCACTTTCGCGGGGCGCGGCGGCAAGATGATTATCTATCACGGGCTTTCGGATCAGGCTATGTGGACCGGCGCTCTGACTCAATGGTATGAGCGCCTGACGCCTCGCGACAGCCAGGGCCCGCAATCCTGGGCTCGCTTATTCCTCGTACCCGGCATGACGCATTGCGGCGGCGGACAGTCCACCGACCAGTTCGACATGCTTGCGGCCATCCAGCAATGGGTGGAGAAGGGGCAGGCACCGGATCGGGTCATTGCTTCCGGACGAGCCTTTCCAGGCAAAACGCGCCCACTCTGCCCCTATCCGAAAGTGGCTCGTTTCGATGGCGGCAACGCGGACGATGAGAAGAGCTTTTCCTGTCGTTAGAAGGTGCCGGCGGGGATCAAAGAGTCATGAAAGTCATCCGAGTATTGGGTATGCTGGGATGTCTCTTGTGTCTGCAGCAGGCGCTGATGTTAACGAGCTCTGCGCAATCGACGGCAAAAGGCTCGGAGTCCAATCCTATCGTCACAATCAGCACGGGGCAGCTTCGCGGCGGCCTGACTTCTGATGGAGTGGCCGTCTTCAAGAACATCCCGTTTGCGCAGCCGCCGGTTGGCGAGCTGCGCTGGAAGGAGCCGCGTCCGCCCCAAGCCTGGACCGGCGTCCGCGATGCGACGGTTTTTGGGCCGATGTGCCATCAAAACGACAACAAGCATCTGCCCCACAGCGAAGACTGCCTGCAGCTGAATGTTTGGACGCCCCAATGGCCGATGAAATCATCCGCCCCCGTGATGGTCTGGTTCCATGGCGGCGGCAATTTCGCCGGATCGGGAGTGGAACCCCTCTTCAACGGCGAAGTCCTCGCCCGTCATGGAGTGGTACTGGTGACCACCAATTACCGGCTGGGGATTTTTGGTTTCTTTGCGCACCCCGAGCTCACAAAAGAGTCTTCACATCACGCTTCCGGCAATTATGGGCTGATGGATCAGATTCAGGCCCTGCGCTGGGTGCAGCAGAATATCGCCAAATTTGGGGGTGATCCCGCCAATGTGACGATCTTTGGTGAATCGGCAGGCGCCGCCGATGTGAATGCATTGATCGCTTCCCCTTTGACCAAAGGATTATTCGTGCGCGCGATCGCTCAAAGCGGCCCGGTCAGCAACCAAACACTGTTGGCCGACGCGGAAAAGAGAAATGTGGAATGGTTGGCCAAGTCCGGCATCGGCGGCAAACAGACGCCGGCAGAGCTGCGTGCAATTCCCGACACGGAATTGATGGTGAAGCTTGGACAGGGCGCTCCGGGAATGGGTGGCGGTGGCCTGATGATGGGAATTGTCATAGACGGATGGGTGCTTCCAGAGCAGCCAACGAAGGTTTTTGCCGCAGGCCGCCAGCAGAAAGTGGCGTTGATGATCGGCAGCAACTCACAGGAGTTTGGCGCCGGGATGATGGGTATGATGGGCGGGCGCAGCGCGACGCCTACTCCCGATATTCGTCAGATGATCTCGCAGCGGTACGGCCCCTTGGCGGATCGCGCGCTGGCGGCCTACGGATTGGATGGCCCGAATGATCCTCCTCCCGATCCGCAGAATGGAACCGTGATGACGCAGTGGTCGACCGATAATTCGTTCCGCTGCGGCACGGTCCAGGAATTGATCTGGCACACGGCAGCAGGGAATCCGGCTTACCAGTACCAGTTCTCACGCACAGTGCACGGGCAGGAAGCCCAGGGTGCGCCGCATGCTTCCGAGATTCCATTTATTTTCGGAACCCTGTCCGTGTGGCAGCAAATGCGGAAATACAATGAGTCCGATTACCAATATGCATCCCTGATGCAGGCGTATTGGACGAACTTCGCCAAGACCGGCGATCCCAATGGCGGGGAATTGGTGAGATGGCCGAAGTTCGATGCAACCCGGCGCGCCTATATGGATTTTGTTGATGCCGGTCCCGTGGTTAAAGAAGGCCTGCGGCGGGCTGTCTGTGATGTGTTTATGGAAAATGAAAAGCGCCAGGCAAAAACCAACAAATAAGAATTATAGACGTGTCGCCCATATGGGCGGATCTTCACATTGGTCTTTTGACCTCGTAGTTGGGCCAACCGGAGGGCGTGTTCTCCGGCATAATATGCATGAAAGCTTCAACCGCATGGATCTGCCCGCCGTAGATCTTGAACGCTTCAAATACCGTCAATGCGTTTCCGGGACCATAGCTATTGGTGTTCCCAAAATCGAGACGCAACAGCACCACGCCCATTTCCTCATCCACGGCGGCTACCCGATAGGTGAGGTCCGGATGTGGGGTGACGCGTTGGGTGCGAATGTTCTCGCTGCCGGGCCTGGCGCCCGGGCCCGCGGTGAGAGCGCCATTCTCGATGCGATAGGCGCCGGGAGCGAATGGAGCATTTACCGCTTCGAAAGTGCCGCCCACCTTTAAGCCGGCAGCATAGATCTCTGCAATCCGGATCAGCTCGGCACGCGGCATCCGTTGGGATGCGTCGGGCATGACGTTCATAGCCGCATTCGGCATTGTCAATTTTTCGACATCGAAGAATGCGCCTTCCGCCTTGCTCCGTATGACCATCGTTTCAATTTCGGTAATCTTCCTGTTTTCAATCTTCAGCCGTAAGGCCAGCATCACAGGAGCCTCATTCTCTTCGACAACGACGAAGGATGCAGCCATGCCTTCGCGCACATCAAGAAAGTCCTGTCGATAGGGACGGATCTTTGATGCGCCCTTCCACAATCCTTCACCCAGGGGCAGCGTTTTCGTATCTTCGGTAAAGCGGGCGGTGGGCGCCGTTGGAATGGCCGTCGGATCATGCCTGACCATGGCGTTAAGATATTGCGTGATGAATTCGCGAAGGCATTCGCGGTCGCACGCGCCGGCGGCCGTTGCCGCCCGGGTTTGTGCATGCGCAGCGACTGTCAGAATAAAGAACAGAGAAGCCAGGGCAATGGGGTGTCTCATAATGGATCTCCTCGAAAGTGGCGGCAATTATATTAACAACGGCCAAGGATGTCACCAATATGACAAATGCTTTGACAATGGCGGAAGGACTCTTATAGCTTCACTTTGTCATTTCAAACCAGTGCTTTATCCGGAGGAGGACATCGTGAAAATCGGTGGTAAGAAATTTGCTACGATCAAGCTCATTGGATTTTTGTTTTGGCTGGCCGGCTCGATGTCTTTGGCACAACAGCGGAGCAATGCGCCCTATCTGGATCCCAATCTGTCTCCGGAGAAGCGCGCAGCCGATATCGTCTCGCGAATGACATTGGAAGAAAAGGTCCTGCAGATGCAGAGCACCGCTCCTGCGATTCCCCGCCTTGGTGTCCCGGCTTACAACTGGTGGAATGAGGCATTGCACGGCGTCGCTCAGGGACGTGCCACCGTGTTTCCGCAAGCCATAGGACTGGCCGCCACCTGGGATGTCAACCTGATGTATCGCGTGGCGGATATCATATCCACGGAAGCACGCGCCAAGTACAACGACGCCCTGACGCGTCCTGCTCCCTCCGGCCCCGAAGCGCTGATGACACTTCCCGGCCGCACTGCGGGACTGACCTATTGGTCTCCGAATATCAACATCTTCCGTGATCCCCGCTGGGGCCGCGGCCAGGAGACTTATGGGGAAGATCCCTATCTGACCGGCCGCATGGCGGTCGCGTTCGTCACCGGAATGCAGGGAAAGGATCCTCGCTATCTAAAGGTGGTATCAACCCCCAAGCACTATGCCGTGCACAGCGGTCCCGAGCCGCAGCGGCATGTCTTCGATGCCAGAGTCAGCGAATACGATATGGTGAATACCTACCTGCCTGCGTTCCGGGATACCGTCGTGGAGGCGAAGGCCGGCTCGATCATGTGCGTCTACAACTCGGTGGCCGGATTGCCGGGATGCGCCAGCAGCGATCTGCTGCAAAAACGATTGCGAGAACAATGGGGATTTCAGGGATATGTTGTCAGCGATTGCGGTGCAGTGAACGACATTTATGCAAACCACAAATTCACATCCACACTGGGCGCCGCGGCCGTGGCCGCAGTCAAGGCGGGCACGGATCTCACCTGCGGCACGGAATACCGCACGCTGGTGGAAGAAGTAACAGCGGGACGCATCACAGAACGCGAGATCAACCGTTCCCTCGAGCGTCTCTTCGTGGCGCGATTTCGTCTGGGCATGTTCGATCCTCCGGAGCTGGTTCCGTTTTCAAAAATTTCCATATCCGAGAACGATTCGCAATTGCATAGAGAAGCCGCACGGGATGCAGCGCGGAAGGCCGTGGTGCTCCTGAAAAATGAAGGAAATGTGCTTCCATTGAGCCCATCCATCCGCAAAATCGCCGTCATCGGCCCTTCTGCCGACGATCCGATTGCGCTGCTGGGCAACTACAACGGTATTTCATCCAGGCAGGTGACTCCGCTGGAAGGAATCGAGCGGCAATTCCCGGCGGCGCAGGTGCGGTATGCGCTCGGCGCTACCTACACGGCAAGCACGCACGCCCTGGTTCCTGCGGCTTTTCTGATGCCGCCCGACGGCGCCGGACGCGGACTGCTGGCGGAGTATTTTGACAATCCCGATTTCAAGGGAACCCCAAAGCTCCGCCGGTCTGAACCTCGGGGGTATTTCGATGCGGGCATGGAAGATCCTGCTGTCGTCGCTTCGATTGGCAATGAAAAGTATTCGATCCGCTGGACGGGCACGTTGACACCGCCGGCCACGGGCGAGTATGACCTGGCTGTTCGCACCGGCATGTGGAACCGCACCGCTACTGCCCGGTTGTTCCTGGACGACAAGGAACTAACCTTTGGGACCGGCTCTTCAACTCAAATGACGTCCACGCAGCCGGTCATGGGGGCCGGGCGCTCTCCGCGAGCCCGTGTGCGACTGGAAGGGGGCCGGAAATACGCATTGCGCGTGGAATACCGGCAGCCGGGATCCGGAGGCACGATGCAACTTGGATGGATTCCGCCGGCTGCCGCGGCGCTTGCTGAAGCTGAGACGCTGGTGAAGGATTCCGATGTCGCCATCGTCTTCGTCGGCTTGAACTCAGAGTTGGAAGGCGAAGAGATGCGAGGTGTGACCATCCCCGGGTTCCTCGGCGGAGACCGGACCAGCCTCGACTTGCCTGAGCCGCAGGAAAACCTGGTGAAAATGGCGACCGCTGCGGGCAAGCCCGTGGTTGTCGTCCTGACCAGCGGCTCCGCGGTCTCTGTGAATCATGCGGCAGAGCAGGCCGATGCACTGCTGGCGGCATGGTACGGAGGAGAGGAAGCCGGCACGGCCATCGCGGAAATATTAGCCGGCGCCAGTAATCCGGCGGGCCGTCTCCCCGTTACTTTTTACAAGAGCGTGGA
>JAAYAM010000039.1 GCA_012719355.1 Acidobacteriota bacterium | reverse complement strand
TCATCAGCGTGCTCTTCCCTGCACCATTGGCGCCGATCAGTCCGATCTTGGCGCCGGGCAGAAACGAGAGCCAGATTCCTTTCAGGACTTCCCTGTTGGGTGGATATACCTTCCTCAGATCCTTCATTACGTAAATATAGTTCTGTGCCACGATCTCTCCTCAGTTGATGACATTGGAACATGAACTAAATAGCTCATTCCGGTTTGTTGTTCAATGTGTGGAGGCCAACCGCCAGCCGGGGCCGCCGGCGTGGTTCGCATCCGCGCAAAGCATCGGAACAGCAGTACGAGCAAATATCGTTGCCATTTTTCAGGCAAGACGCTATAAGATTTCCTTTTTGATTGAGAGTTTTTCCAGCAACGATGCTTATAGTGACAAGACTCTTGATTGTTAGGTATGTTTTAGTGGAAAATACCTATTGTTCGTAGTGAGGTAGTATCTCTTGTGACTCAAAGGCGGGTGCCAGTATATGCGGCGGGCGCTTTATGCAGAGAAACTCCCGCCGGATAGCTTCACCGGGTTACCTGATCCTTCCACGAACTACTACCAACGTTTCAGTTTGATAAATGGGCGCACATCGAGAGTCAGGCTTTCTTTCCAATGCGCGCCCGCCACAGAGGGTAAAGATACAGGTAGAAGACAATGTCCACTTCATCACAACCATTAGCGCTGTCAGCCGGCACTCCGCACAACAGGTCGCTCAGTGCTCAGATACTGGACGTGACAGGGCTCGACCCGGCACGCTGTTATCAATGCGGCAAGTGTTCGGCCGGGTGCCCCATGGCATCCGAAATGGACCTGAAGACCCATGAGATCATCCGGCTTCTGCAGCTTGACATGCGGGAACGGCTCCTGGCTTCAGAATCAATCTGGATGTGCCTGACCTGCGAGACATGCACGACCCGCTGCCCAAACGTCTTCGACCCGGCCGCGGTCATCGATGCCCTGCGGGAAATCGTGCTCAGGGAGAATCCCGGGCTCGTCCCGCGGAGGATTTCCGCTTTTCATTCTGCTTTTCTGGATCAGATACGCGCCAATGGACGGGTATTCGAGTTCGGACTTGTCGCTTCCTATAAGCTGCGCAGCGGGGCGCTCTTCGCCGACGTCGATTCGGTGCCCGGCATGTTGGCCCGCGGGAAGCTTGCCCTGGCACCCAGGCGCATCGAGGCGATACAGGATATCCGAAGGATTTTCGAACAATGCGCAATGGAGAGGCCGCGATGAAGGTTGGTTATTTTCCCGGATGTTCGCTTCACGCGACGGCACGCGAATACGAAGAGAGCCTGAAAGCGATAGCTCCCGCTCTGGATTTGCAGCTGGAAGAAATAAGGGACTGGGCCTGCTGTGGCGCCACTTCCGCACACTCAACGAATCACCTGCTCAGCGTCGCGCTTCCGGCTCGCACCCTGGTGCTTGCCGCCAGGCAGAACCTGGACAGGGTGTTTGCACCATGTGCCGCATGCTACAACCGTCTCGCCTCAGCTCAACACGCAATCGAGCATGACAAGAAAGTAGCTTCGCAGGTCGAGTCGATTCTTGGCGCCTCATTCGGACATCCGATCGGCGTCCTGAGCATCGCCCAGCTGCTGAGTGAAATGACGGACCGTATCCGGAGCAAGGCGATCGTGCCGCTGAAAGAGTTGAAGGTTGCCTGCTATTACGGCTGTCTTCTGGTGCGCCCTCCTGAAATCTGCAGATTCGACGATCCGGAAGCCCCGACTTCTCTCGAAAGCATCGTGACTGCTGCGGGAGCAGTCCCGGTGAAATGGGATAAGGCTCTGGAATGTTGCGGCGGCGGCTTTTCGCTTTCGCGCACCGCTTCTGTCGTGCGTCTGGGCCGTTCCATCCTCCGGTCGGCGAAAGACTCCGGCGCGCAGGCACTCATAGTCGCCTGCCCGATGTGCCATTCGAACCTCGATTTCCGGCAGCGCGCCATCAACAGGAGCGCAGGTGACGACCGGCCGATGCCGGTTCTCTTTATCAGCCAGCTGGTCGGCTTGAGTATGGGTCTGGATCCAGTCCGACTCGGATTAAACAGACATTTCGTTAACCCGCAGCCGTTTCTCAGCACAATTTCGGCCGGCAGGGTAGAACACAGGGAGCAAGCCTGATGTCACGGATTGGAGTATTCATCTGTCACTGCGGTGAAAACATAGGTCGGACTGTGGATTGCGCACAGGTTGCGCAGGCTATGGGAGAATTGCCCGGCGTCGTTCACTCCGTGGATTACAAGTACATGTGTTCGGACCCCGGCCAGGCGCTGATCAAGCAGGCGATAAAGGAGCACAACCTCGATGGCGTGGTGGTAGGCGCGTGCTCGCCGCACATGCACGAGAAGACATTCCGGAAAGCCGCCGCGGCGGCTGGTCTGAATCCCTACCTGTGCGAGATGGCCAACATCAGGGAGCACTGCTCGTGGATTCACGAAGACCGGGCGGAAGCGACCGAGAAGGCCAAAGGTCTTGTGCGGTTCATAGTTGAGAAGATCAAGTACAACCGTCCGCTCTCCAACATCTTTATACCGGTGAACCGGCGTGCCCTCGTCATTGGCGGCGGCATTGCCGGCATTCAAGCCGCACTCGATATCGCAGACGGCGGCCGGGAAGTAATCCTGGTCGAGAAGGAATCGTCTATCGGCGGGCACATGAGTCAGCTCTCTGAAACCTTTCCGACACTAGACTGCTCTCAGTGCATCCTGACTCCCAGGATGGTCGAAGTTGCGCAGCACCCGCGCATAAAGCTTCTCGCCTACAGCGAAGTCGAATCTGTCGACGGCTACATAGGGAACTTTGAAGTAAAGATACGGCAGAAGGCCAGGAGCATCGATGTAAGCAAGTGCAACGGATGCGGCGAGTGCACCAAGAACTGCCCTAACAAGAAGATCCCAAGCGAATTTGAACAGGGGCTGGGGTTTCGGACCGCCATTTACGTTCCGTTCCCCCAGGCCGTCCCTAACATACCGGTGCTCGACAGAGACAATTGCGCCCTGTTCAAGGGAAGGGCTAAGGGAGTCAAGAAGCAGGTCTGCGGCAAGTGCGCCACCGTGTGCGGCCGCAGGGCCATCGATTTTGATCAGCAGGATTCGTTCATCACCGAGAAAGTGGGTGCGATTATCGTAGCAACCGGCTACCAGCTCTATTGGATCGGCAAAGAGCAGGAATCCGAGATACTCCACGGATACGGCGAATACGGTTACGGGACGATTCCTGACGTCATTGACGGGCTGCAGTTTGAGCGTCTTGCATCCGCCTCGGGTCCGACAGGTGGCAAGATCCTGCGGCCTTCGGACGGCAAGGAGCCTAAGAAGATCGTCTTTCTGCAGTGCATCGGCTCCAGGGACCGTGCCAAGGGAATGGAGTACTGTTCGAAGATCTGCTGCATGTATGTCGCCAAACATACGATGCTTTACCATCACAAGGTTCACGACGGCAAAGCCATCGTCTTTTACATGGACATCCGGGCCGGGGGAAAGGGGTATGACGAATTCGTTCGCCGCGCGATCGAAGAGAGCCACGCGCTTTACCTGCGCGGCCGTGTTTCAAGCCTGACCAGAAATGGAGACACGATTCGGGTCCAGGGCGTGGACACCCTTTCCGGCGAACCGGTTTCCATCGACGCCGATATGGTGGTACTTGCGACAGCCATGCGGCCCCAGCCGGGCATAACCTCGCTGGCACAGAAACTCTCGGTTTCTTACGATCTGCACGGTTTCCTCAACGAAGCGCATCCGAAGCTGCGTCCCGTGGAAACCAACACGGCCGGGATTTTCGTCGCCGGCGCCTGCCAGGCGCCGCGGGACATACCCGATTCGGTAGCGATGGCGAGCGCGACGGCATCCAAGGTGCTCGGCCTTTTCAGCAACGAACAGCTCGAGCGGGAGCCGCTGATTGCCCGAGTGGACCGGCAGACCTGCACCGGATGCTTCCATTGCGAGCGTGTCTGCCCATACGGCGCAGTGGAACGATTCGAAGTGAAGGACAGAAAAGGAAATCTCATCAAGGTAATTGCGGAAGTAAATCAGGGAGTGTGCCAGGGATGCGGTACCTGCCAGGCCACCTGCCCGTCCAAGTCCATCGAGCTGGATGGTTTCACGGATGAGCAGATCTTTGCCGCGGTCAATGCGCTGTAAGAGCTCGCGCACCCGGGGAATTTTGTTGAGGAATGCAAATCATGTCTGTACCAGCAAAGGAAAAGGCCTCATCGTTTGAGCCGAACATTGTTGCATTTGTCTGCAACTGGTGCACGTACACGGGCGCGGACCTGGCCGGAACCAGCCGGTTGAACATGGCCCCCAATGTCCGGATTATCCGGCTCCCCTGTACCGGACGCATCGATACGCTCTTTATCCTGAAGGCGTTCGAACGCGGGGCCGACGGCGTTATCGTCAGCGGCTGCCATCCGGCCGACTGCCACTATACTGCCGGCAATTACCACGCCCGGCGCCGTTTTGCGGTTTTCCGCGAGCTCATGGAGTTCATGGGCGTGGACCCGCAGCGAATCACTTTTTCCTGGGTATCCGCTTCAGAAGGCGGAAAGTGGGCCGAGGTTGTCAATAGCACTACGGAAAAGGTACGGGAGCTCGGACCGTTCGTATCTTATCCGCGAGTTGCCCATGCGCAGGTGAAATAACAATGGAAGAGTTGAGAGAATTAGCAAAGAAGCTGCTGCAGGAAAAGCAGGTCAATGCCGTCGTCGGCTATGAATGCGACCGGCGCGGCGTGAGGCCGGCATTCGTCGATGATCCTGCAGGATGCGACCGGTTGGTCTTCGATCACCGGTGTGTTCAGAACCTTCCGGCCTACCTCTCCCCACGGCGCACGAACGTCGCAGGTCTTGGCCGCCTTGCGGTTGTGGTTAAACAGTGCGATGCCCGGGCTGTGGCAGGTCTCATCAGGGAAAGCCAGCTCAAACGTGAAAACCTGGTGCTCATTGGCGTGCGCTGCGGCGGTGTGGCGGCCAATCCCAACGAGTCACGGGAATTGGGCGCCGAAACCCTTGCACTGCGCTGCTACGGCTGCAGCGGCACCGAAACGGCCATGGCGGATTACGTAGTGGGAGAGCCGAAGACCGTTCCGGCGGCCGGCGGCGATCGCGACGCCCGGCTGGCCGAAATAGAGAAGATGAGCCCGGAAGAGCGGCTGGCCCTCTGGAAGGAATGGCTGTCGCGCTGCACACGGTGCCATGCCTGCAGGCAGGTATGTCCGATGTGCTTCTGCGAACGCTGTGTCGCAGAAAAGACTCAACCCAACTGGATTGAGAGCTCTCCTCACATCCAGGGTAATTTCTCATGGAACGTCACCCGCGCACTGCATCTTGCCGGCCGTTGCGTCGATTGCGGAGAATGTGAACGCGCCTGTCCGGCACAGATACCGCTGGGACTCTTGAACAGGAAACTTGCAAAAATCATGTCAGCCCGGTACGGGTTTGCCGTCACGGACGACCCGTCCACGCCGGCGCCGATCGGAAGTTACAGGCTGGATGACGGGCAGGAGTTCATTTTGTGATGAGAAGGATGCTCAGCAGAACAGATCTGGATGCTCTCGTACGTGACCTGCTCGGAGCCGGCACGCGTGTAATCGCGCCGGTCCGCCGCAAGGTCCAGGGACGCGAGTTCGTTGAATATGCGCCGGTACAGAATCCGGAAGAGATTGCTCTTGACGGCTCACAGCCTGTGCGTCCGTTGAAGCAAGTCGTCTTCCCCCCGACCGAGACGCTGTTCAACTATAAACAGGACAAAGGGCTGGTCCAGATACAGGAGGCCCCCACGACGTTTTCAGACACGCTAGTCATAGGGGCGCGTCCCTGCGATGCCGCCGCACTGGAAATTGTCGACCGCGTCATGGACTGGGATTATCACGACGAATTCTGGTTCGGCCACAGACAGGCCACCACCGTTGTTGCGGTCGCGTGCACCGACTCTGACGAGTCTTGCTTCTGCACCGCTGTCGGGCTTTCGCCCGAGAGCACCCGCGGCGCCGACTGGCTTCTGATTCCTGCGGGAAGCAGTTTTGAGGTTCGCGTCGTGACCCCTAAAGGGGAGGCGCTCCTCGAGAGCAACAAGTCCCGCTGTCCGGAGAGTGACGTTCCCGAAGCCGGAAAGGCCTCTTCCGCAGTCGAGGAGAAGGTCCGGGCCAATCTCGCGATGAACCCGGCGAAGTTACAGGAATGGCTCGGCGCCCATTTCGAACATCCTTTGTGGCAGAAGATAGCGCTGCGATGTCATGGCTGCGGCGCCTGTGCCTTTGTATGCCCTACCTGCCACTGCTTCGACATCGTCGACGAACTCGAAGGGGTCGGCCGCGGCGCCCGCAGGCGCAACTGGGATGCATGCCAGCCCGCCCTGTTTACCCTGCACGGATCGGGACATAACCCTCGCAAAGATCAGTCTGCGCGATTCCGCCAGCGCGTGATGCACAAATTCAGCATCTATCCGTCGCGCTTCGGGGAGATTCTCTGCACCGGGTGCGGCAGATGTATACGGGTATGCGCTGCCGGCATGGACCTGATAGCGATACTCGCGGAGATAGGCCAGAACGCAGAGGAGGCTGGTAGTACGCTATGAATCTTTATCAACCCAATCTCGTACGAATTGATGAAATCATTGAAGAGACGGCCGATACCCGCACCCTGAAGCTCTCGTTTCAGGATCCCGAAATCGCCGAAGGCTTTGACTTCAAAGCGGGTCAGTTTGGCGAATACTCAGTATTCGGTGCCGGCGAGTGCACGTTCTGCATCGCTTCGTCTCCGACACGCAAAGGATATATCGAAGCGAGTTTCAAGTCGGTCGGCAAGGTCACGCAGGCGATGCGCCGCCTGAATGTGGGCGACACCATGGGATTCCGCGGCCCGTACGGCAACCATTTCCCGATCGATGAGATGAAAGGGAAAAACGTAGTCTTCATTGCCGGCGGGATCGGGCTCGCGCCGGTTCGCTGCGTTATCTGGAACACCCTTGATTTGAGAGATCAGTTCAAGGACCTCACCATAATCTACGGTGCGCGCAGCGTGTCGGACCTGGTGTACAAGCGCGAACTTCAGGAGTGGGGAAACCGTTCCGACGTCAAACTGTATCAGTGCGTCGATCCGGGAGGAGAAACACCGGACTGGACAGGGGATGTCTGCTTCGTTCCCGCGCTGGTGGAAAAGGCTGCACCTGCGCCGCAAGACTCTTACGCCGTGGTCTGCGGTCCTCCGATCGTCATCAGCCTGACGCTGCCGCTTCTCGAGAAAATGGGATTCGCTCCCGAGCGTATCTACACGACTCTGGAGAATAGAATGAAATGCGGTCTGGGCAAGTGCGGACGCTGCAACGTGGGTCCGGTTTACGTGTGCAAGGACGGCCCCGTGTTTACCTCCGCGCAGTTGAAGACCCTCCCGCCGGAATACTGAAGACCAGCAAACCACAGATTGCGCGGATTGAATTCATGCAATCTGTGGTTTTATCTTTTCAGCAGATTCCGCAACGTGCCGCCGATTCCCTCTGATCTTCCGTTTTCACTTTCTTTCGAATCCCCTCCGAGCACGGATTTCAGAAGGCCCTGCGTTCCCGCTTTCATGTCGGGGACAAACTTCGGGTCTGACGCCAATCCTCTGACAAAGAAGGGGATTTCGAGAGAGCCGCTTTTGGCAATCCTCGACAGACCGCTCCCGAGTGCTCCTCCCGGTTTCAGCACTGCCTTCATCGTGAAATCCATCGATTGATCGTTGCCAATGCTGCCGTCGCCCGACAAACGCCCCAATGCGGGAACTATCAGGAGCAGTTCGCTTACCTGGATGCCCTCAGGGGTCATCCTCATGCCGGATTGGAATTTCTCGATTTCTGCTTCATTGCTCGAACCTATTCCGGCCAGCGCAGCCATCGACGAGAGCTTGCCGGCCAGATCGAATCCGACCAGGCGTGTCCCGGACATCTCGGCCATTCCGGTTGTAACCATTCTAT
>JAAYAM010000282.1 GCA_012719355.1 Acidobacteriota bacterium | reverse complement strand
CGAATCCATTCTGCCGCAGCATAATTATGCGTGGGTTGATCTCTCTCAACTCTTCGTAACCGAGCCCCCACCGGTCCATAACCCCGGGCGTGAAGTTCTCCATCACGACGTCTGCCCAGGCGACCAGATCCTTTGCCACGCCGACGCCGAGCGGGTTATTCATGTTCAGCGAAAGGCTCATCATATTGGCGCTGAAATGACTGAAATAACCGCTCCTGTTGATTCCCGGCACGTCGTCTTTGAACGGGGGTGAGGTTCGCGTCACACACGGACGCAGACTCGTCTCGACTCGCACGACCGTCGCACCGTAATCGGCGAAAAACTTCAGCGTCAGGGGGCCGACCATCGCCCAGCTGAACGCCGCGATCTTCAGGTCGGAAAAGACAGTCTCAGGTTGAGTTTTCATATAATCATCCACTGGTTTGAACCGTCAGATGACGCCGGCTTTTCTGAGCGAGGCAATACTCTCTTTGGACAATCCCAATTCCCCGTAGACTTCGTCGTTATGTTCGCCGATAAGAGGCGCCCGGCGACTGATCTCGGTCAGATTCTCTGAAGATCGCGCAAACCGCCTTGGATATGGGATTGAAGCATTCAGTTCCGGATGGTTCACCAAAACCCAGAATTCCCGCGCCGCGAGATTGGGATCGTCCAGCAGATCCCGCATGCTCATGAGAGGACAGATTGAAATATTCCGCGCAATCGCGGCATCAAGTGCCTCCTTCTTGGTCCGGGTCTTGAAAAACTCGGCAATCGGCTGCGACAGCCGGTCGATCAGTTCCTGCGTGGCGTTCGCCATATCAAACCGCTCCCATTCGTACTGCTGCAGAAACTCGTTCCCCATTCCTTCGTCGGTCATCCACTGGACAAGCCGTCTGCACGTCTTAACGCCCTGCTGCCCCCCGATCATGAAGAAGAATATGAAGCCGTCTCTGCACGGCCACACCTGGCGCTGGAGAGTTCCACGGCTGCTCGTCCGGAATGTGCCGACCCTGCCGAGAATCAGATTGTCCATTTCCCAGTGAGGTATGGTCTGGGCTAGAAACCATGCGGCGCTCTGCTGCATGGAGATATCAACATGCTGCCCTTCACCCGTCCGCCGCCTGTGATGATGCGCAATCATTGCTCCTGCGGCCGCATCGGCCCCGGCGTGCAGGCACGCCTGAGGCATCATTATGTTCACGGGGCGCCGGTCCGGATCGCCGGTCATGAACAGCTGACCTGACATACCCATCAGGACCAGATCCGATGCCTGAAAGCAGCTGTAGGGCCCGTTCCTTCCGAAAGGCGTTATAGAAATCAGGATGATATCTTTCCTGATCCGGCACAGCTCATCATAGCCGAAGCCAAGCCTCTCCATTTCCCCGGGATCGAAGGACTCGATGATGAAGTCGGCGGTGTTGACCAGCTCGCGGAAAACACCTTTCCCTCTATCGGTCTCCAGGGCCAGCGTAATCCCGCGTTTGCTGCTGTTATATGCGAACCAGTACAGGCTCTTCTCAGGATCCGGATCATCGTGCCAGAAGGGACCGATGCTCCTGCTGGGATCACCTCCGGGACGTTCAATCTTGATGACGTCAACCCCAAGTTCGGAGAGGATCTTGCCGCACAGAAAACCTCTTTCGTCAGTCAAGTCAAGTGCGCGATATCCTTCCAGCATTCTTACACGCTGCACCGTCATGCTTTCCCTTTCGCCTTCAGGTCAGCCCGGAGATCGGCAATGGCCGTCTTGACATCCGAAGCAGGAGGATAAACGCGGTCGAATCCAAGCTTCTTGAACTTAATCTCATCATCTCTGAAGTCGTGCTTTCCCACTCCTAGATTTCCGCCGATGTACAGGAGCACATCGTTCAAGCCGGCTTTAATGCAGTTCTCCTTGAATCCCTGGACGTCATTCTCCGCCATCCCGTAAAGCGAGCTCATCAGGATGGCATCGGCGTTGTTCTCGACGGCGGCCTTGATGAATTCCTCCGGCGGGGTGAGAATTCCCAGTTCAATAACGTTGAAGCCTGCTTCCCGTAGAGCTCGGGAAAGGATTTTTGTTCCAATGACGTGAGCGTCCTTTCCGACGGTGCCGGTTATTACGGTTGGATTAGCCACGCTAGCGGTCCTCCTTCGCTACTGTTCTATGCTCGCCCGATCAGCTGTCCCTTGCTGAATGCCCAGAAATCCTCAACCAGGACTTCGTAGTCCATCTTCCTTCGTTCGGCTTTTTCCCGTTCCGACACTTTTTCGCGATGAAACTTCTTCACCTCTTCCGGAAAAGGAAGGTTACCGAATTCCTTCCACCGGATTGCGCCGTGGCAGTCTTTTACTCCCACCACCAGGTCACGAACCTGCTTGTTGGGACTGAAGCTCGAATCGAGAAATCCTTCTTCAACCGCCTTCAGACACCCGACTATGACGTCGCCATCGCCGATCTCGAGCACCTTATCCACGAGCGCCCGTATCTCCATCTCGGCCACCACCGCTTCTTCATCGATCTCCTTCATCGTCAGATCGATTTTCTGGGCGCGTATGACATTAAGAAGCCAGTTGGTCGATTCGTAGGTGAGCGCGTGCGATTCTTCGGTAGGTATCCCGAGAGCCTCATCGATCGTCCTCACCGACACTGCCTCCACATTCCCCAGTGCGGCCACCATTGCCGTGTAGTTCGGGAAGGCAAACGCTCCGCCCATCCCCTGGGGCATCGGGAACAGAGGAGTGTGCTGCGCAAAGACGCCGGCAATGCTTACGTCCCTGTAGCCGAAGCGGTCAAGATACTCACGCATCAGCCTTGGAGCCACACGGATCCACGCCAGATCCTGTGCCATGTTCCCCATAAGGTGCACAACCGACGTGATGCTCTTTCCTCCCTGCTCCGCGACCATGAGCGCATCGACAATGGTCGTGGCAAGATTGACGGTCATGGGCTGCATGCCGGTAAGAATCCATCCGTGATTATCAGTAGAAATGATTACGCCGCGGTCTGCATAGTAGCCGATCAGGCGATGAACGTACTGGTTTGTCGCCATCGACTGCTCGAGTGTGGCGTTCTTCTCATAGGCCGCCCATGAGATGAATGACGACGCGGCAATCCCGGTCATGCCGGCCGCAAAAGAAATTTCTGTCGCAAGCGGATAGGATTTCAGCGACAGCCTCGGATTGAAGGCGCCGCGGTCCACGCTTTCGATTATCTTTCTCGTCTGCTTCACACCATAGTTGATGATCGGAAACCCGTTGAGGAGTTTTCTCCCGCTCCGCCTGATCTCCTCGAGAAGCTCGTCAACCTTTGCAAACTCCAGCTGGCGCGTGTAGCTGTCGGTCGTGACGGGAATGAAAGGGACTCCGGACTCGACCAGCTTTCTGGAAAGGCTGATCTGGTCTTCAAGCAGCCCGGTTCCCGCCCGCGGGAAGATTGCGGTTCGTCCTTCTTCATGGAGCTTCACCGCCACTTTGTGCCAGTTCTTGGAATCCGGCAGGTTCTTCTGATATTCGACAGCTTCATCAAGATCCACCTCGCGCCCCGTCGGCCATTGCGCAAGAAACGGCGCGCGCATCTTCAGGAATTCGCTCTCGTCCAGCCGTCTGTTTCGCAACCTGTTTTCCATGGGCAACTCCTCGTTTGGTTCCACTGCCTCAGCGCACAGCCGGAGACTCGCTCAAATCACCTCCTCGTCCTTCAGCTGCTGTATTCTGTCCCAGTCGTAGCCGCACACATCCATGAGCACTTCTTCGGTGTTCTGTCCGAAGCAGGGGGCAAAGCCATCCACCTTTACGGGCGTTTCGCTGAAGCTTACCGGGTTGCCCACCATTTTGACGGTGCCGAGCGATGGATGGTCGATGACTGCTATGTATCCGTTCTGCAGCGCCTGTTCGTCATTAGCCAGATCTGTCGGCCTCAGAACGGGCGAATAGGCGATGCCACCCCCTTTTTGATCAAGAATCTCCATCCATTGCGCCCTGGTCTTGGTTTTGAAGACCTGCTCAATGATCGCAAGGAGTTCACGGAAGTTCTCCCGTCTGCGCGTCGCGTCCCGGTATTTCTCGTCATTCTCGAGATGCTGAATCCCGAGTGCGTCACAAAATGCGGGCCAGAACCTGTCAGCCTGCGGTTCCGACAGAAGCAGCCATTCCCCATCAGCGCACTCGAAATGATTTGCCATGGGATTCTTCAGTGAACGTCTCGAAGGTCTCGGAATCTGCCGGCCTCTGAGAAGCGCGGTATTGAGGTTGTAAGCCTGCAGGTGTATTCCCGATCCGAGCAGCGACACTTCGACCTGCTGTCCTTTTCCCTGCCTGTCGCGCGCAACGAGCGCCGCCAGTATTCCATACACCAGGAGCGTACCGGTCATCTGGTCGAATACCGGCCCCCCGACCTGAGCCGGCGGTGAATCGGGTTCGCCGCCGAGTGCATACATGATTCCTGAACGAGCCTGCGCTACACTGTCGAAAGCCCTGCGACTGCTTTCCGGCCCGACCAGGCCATAGCCGGTTGCGAGTCCGTAGATCAATCTCGGATTGTATTTTCTGAGAGTGTCAAAACCGATCTCGAGTTTTGCGATCGCGGCCTGGGTGAAATTGGTGCAGAAGATGTCTGACTTGGAAACGAGTTCATAGAGGAGCTGCTTCCCTTTCTCCTTCTTGAGATCCAGAGTCATACTCTTCTTGTTTCGGTTCGCTGTTTCGAACAGGATGTTTTCGCCGTTCGGCAGTGTCATGGACGAACCGAAAACGGCTGATGTGCCGCGCGAAGGATCCCCCTTTTCCCGGTCCTCTATTTTGATGACTTCTGCGCCGAGGTCGCCCAGCATGTAGCATGCGGTTGGCGCGCTGAGATAGCCGGCACATTCGATAACCCGCAAACCTTCCAAAGGTCCACCGCTCATATTTGCTCCATGGAAGACATGCTTTCGCCGCAGTTCTGCAGCTATTCAAGTTGTTTCATCATCCATCACTTTTCGAAAAAGCTTGTTACGTTGTAAGCCAGCGCAGCAACTGCAGCTCCTCCGTACTCGGCCCCGGTACCTCTTCGACGACAGGTGCTGTCTTTAAGTCCCACCCGCAATTATTTCGAATCTCCTTCACTCTGTCTTCCAGGCTTCGCACATGGGAATTTGGGAAGCATGCGACAAGATGCAGTTCGTCGTGCGGATTCGGTTTTCTGAAGATACCCATTGTCGATACAACTGTCGTTACCGGGCTGCCGCGCCCGGTGATGTAACAAAGCCTCTCTACAAACCTCCGATTCGACTGGTCCAGACATACAATCGCTTCGCTCGCGTTGAGAGCGTCATTCGCGCCTCCGGAGCCGACAAGAAATTTCCCTTCTGAAGTTCTGGTCGAATTGATGTTGGCATACTTATCGATCTGGCCGGCGCCAACCACACTCAGACACCTGTTGTGCGTGCCTCCGACAAAAACCCCCAGCATCATGACAGTATCGGTCAGTATCTTCGACCTGCGAACACCTGCTTCGCTTGCAAGTATCGGCTCTCCCGGAACCGGGTTGTAGCCGATCTGGCCGTTGCCGGTTGCAAGTTCAAACGCAGGCGGGTCCGAACTGTAATAGGCATGGAAGGCCGCCGTCGCGGCCGCCCCGGCGCCGGCGAGTACCAGCTTATGACCGCGGCTCTTAACGCTCTTCACAATTTCCCGGGAGAGTGCAATCAGCATCATCTCTCGCGGTTGCACGTCCTGTTTCCCGGGCATGTCAGGAGGGGACGGGCGAGACGATTCTCCTGCTGCCACAGAGGCCTTCTTGATCAGACCGGAAATGCGTTCGCGTCCGAGTCTGTCCAGGTAGTCATGATGACTCCTGCATCCGCCGATCCATTCATTGATCCAACGGTTGAGGGCTTCGTCGCTTCCTGACGCATCATAAAGATCACTCAGGAAGTCAATGTCCTTTTCATAGGGTTCCAGGTCACAGACACCCGGGTTTGCCAGCGAGTAAGGATGCAGGCCCAGCGGAGCGAGAACGACAGCATTGACCGCGTAGGAAGGAATCTTCACCAGCGCGGCGTACCTCTTTATGAAATCTGTGGAGACCACATTCTCGACGGTGACAACCGCCCCGCCCCGGCTCGCCAGTGCACCCCAGAGGTCTTCGCCGCAGGGCGCGCAGAGAATCGTATTGCCGTCGGCGTCTGCGACACAACCGTGGATGATTGAGATGTCAGGCACAAGGGCAGCCACCAGCCCGATCCGCTCTCCAGACCCGAAAGGATCGTCGACCGTCT
>JAAYAM010000281.1 GCA_012719355.1 Acidobacteriota bacterium | reverse complement strand
TGTGCCGCTGTCAACGATGACCCTGTGTCCGAAAAGAGAGAGTTCGAAACTCAGTGTATCGGCATGCGCATGTCCGGGGATGTAATCGGGCCCGATCGCGGCGACATCGACAAAGAGTACGGCGTCCTCAATTTCACACCGGATGTAGCCGCTCTCAGGAAAACGTGTGAGGCTACAGGGGGCATGAGTCTTTTCCCCAATCCCGAGCCGCAGCGCATAGGCATCGAGCTGACGCCAATCCGGTGTCACACCGAATGCAGCGTCGTTGAACAAGGTGATTTTGCCATCCGGATGGCTCATCACTTCGAGCCAGGTGCGCATTACCGAGATCGCGGATTCCCAATCCTCTTCGGGGACTAATCCATACGCATGATACAGATTTGTCAGGTCCAGCAGGTCTTCAAGGAAGAGCGCATGGTACATCGGGCTGCGCTCGAAATGACCGCCATCTTCGAGCACCTGCTCGGTCAGCTCCGTCCGCAGGATTTTGAGTCCCTTGCGTCTCCACTGCTCGGCCTCGCTTCCGTCGAAGAATACTCCGGCAAACAAAAGTGCCTTGCCGTTGGCCCAGATGTGGTTTCCCATCAAGTGGTATTCCGGCCGGGCGTACAGGAGGCGTACCTGTGCTGCAAGGCTATCAGCCATGCCTATGAGGGGTTCGTTCCCCGCCAGTATCCACTTGATCCAATTAACGGTGCGTAGCGAAATAGGGTAAGGCTCCCAGCCATTCCCTGTGCCAGGCGGATTTTCGCCGATCCAGCGAGAGATGAGCGCGTTGTGCCATTGCAGGCGATCCCTCCATCGGTCCGCCGTCAGATCGTCGAAGTAATGCAGATTATAGAGCCAGAGTTTGGGAACTCCCGGCTTGTTCCACTCCTCCGCCGACGCAATCCTTCCATTCTGGTTCAGAAATCGGAAGCAATCGGGGCCGGTCATAGACACGGGTTTCGCCACTGGTTCCACCCATTCGCCACGCCGCACACGCAGCGGCGGTGCCGGGCGCACATCTGCGCATGGAGGTCTGGTCAACCTGTGCCGCACTTGCCAGACTACCTGTCGTGGCTTGAGAAATCGGATGGTGTGAAAAGCCCGAAGGATAGTTGCCAGATGAATAGATTCAGACAAGAAGTGATTATGGACGCAGGAGAGGAAGGATTGCCGGGCAGAGTCAGACTCTCTGAAGCTGCCCGATAAGGATCACCCTGAACGGTGCGAGGAGACCGCACGAATTCACGATCCTTTCGTACAAGACACCAAAGAAGTACAGCAAGGCATTAATGCGAAGGTATTCGGGACGTTTCTCGATCTGCTCAATGCTCACTATCTTGAAACCTGTGCGTGCAGCATATTTCGCAATGTCACTGGCGGTGTTTGCGAAATACCTCGTTGGAAACGTGTCCATCTCAGCTCTACCCCTCAGTCGGTTTATGAACTCGTGGAACCAATGAGGAGTGAGCTTCGATATGAGCGGCACATAATGAAACTTTTGTGGAGTCTTGAACAGGAAAACGCCTCCAGGTTTAAGGACGCGTGAGACTTCGGAGAAGACTCTTAGAGGATCTTCCAGATGCTCAAGCACATTGTTCGAAAAAACAACATCAAAAATCCTGTCCTCGAACGGAATTCTTCCTACGTCAGCAACGACGCCTTCGTGGATGAGCGGATTTGTTGAGACTCGCGGATCCAGATCAACGCCATAGACGCGCTTCGCCTTATCCCTAAAGTCCGTCTGCTTGACAAGCCCGGATCCAGCACCTAGATCGAGAACCACAGAACCCGGTTGTATGTGAGCAAGAATTCTCTCGCGAAATACGCAGTCATCCCAGTTTTCC
>JAAYAM010000280.1 GCA_012719355.1 Acidobacteriota bacterium | reverse complement strand
TATCCCCATTGCCCTTCCAGATCGACTGACAGCTTATTCTCGGCTCCCGCCAGCCTGGCGGTGAGGCGCGCCTGCTGCAACTGCCGCCGCGCGGCCCGCAATTCCGGCCTGAGTTCGAAAGTGCGCTTCTGGATATCCTCGAGGCTCCCCGGCAGCCACGGACGGAACTCGAGCTCGCCGGTAATTTCGGTCGGCGACTCGAGGTCGACCATGATGAGGCTGTTCAGGGAAGCACGGGCTAAGCGGACGCGGTTGTCGGCGCGGATCAGCTCCGGCTCCATATTGGCGACATTCACTTCGGACCGCAGCACATCGATTTCGGTGGCAACTCCGTTCTTGAAGCGCTCCCGTGCCTGCTCGAGATGCTTCACACGCTGCTGGTGCGTCTCCCGTACCACTTTGCGGTTCTCTTCCGCCAGGAGCAGATCTTTGAATGCCTGGAACACTTTGAAAACCAGCTGCTGCCGCACCGCCTCACGCGTTTCGTTCTTCTCCTCGAGACTCTCCTCTGCAAGCTCTACGGCGGCACCGATCTTTCCGGCGGTGTAGATCGGCTGCTTCACGTTGATACCGAAATCAAACATGTTACTGGCGCGTGGAACCAGCGCATCCCGGAATTCCTTGGGCACCTCGTCGAAGCTGGAACTGTTGAGGATACTCGGATCGCGCAACCGCAGCCCATATCCCTGGAGAGAGACCTGCGGAAACGCACCGGAGCGCACTTCCGTGATCTTCCCCTTGAGCTCGTTCAGCTCTTCATCGGCAACACGCATCTCCGGATTGCGTTCAAGCGCCAGAGCCACGGCTTCCTGCAGGGTAATCGGGCCGACCACGTCCTGGGCGGCGCCTCCCCGCAGCGGAAATGCGGCGGCTATTGCCATAAAAACAAGAATTCTTATCAGCATCACTTTCCTCATTTTCTATACCGCCCGGTATAGAACAACCGGGTGGCATAGAGAACGGCAGCACGAGATCTACCAGCCTTTCGGCCTTGCGCCGGGTCAGAGTAAGGCGCCCGGTGAAGAGGTACTCGAGAATTTCGATAAGCATCATCCCCATAAGGGCGTTGGAAACCAGTTCAGGATCACGGCACGACCCTTCCGCCTGGTGCTTCTTTATAATGTCGGCAAGCATCTCCCGGTCGCGTTTGAACTCTTCAACAAAATTGAAATGGGGATACTCCCCTTCGGGTGAAAACATCATCCGGAAAAGAAGCCGCACGTTCTCGGGATTCTTCCTGCTGTTGCGGAATTCCGCAGCCACATAGGAAATCAGCAGCTCTCTCACGCTTCCCCTGAAAGTGGAAAGACGAAGCAGGTTCTTGCGCGTTTGATTGAAGATGTCGAGCATGAGTTCATGGTACAAGTGCTCTTTGCTGCGGAAATGGTAGTAAAATGACCGGCTTCGTGACTCCGGCCGCCTGGCAGATCTCCCGAATGGAACTGCCGGAGTACCCCTTCTCGGAGAAGAGTTTTGTCGCACCCTTCAGAATGGCTTCACGCGCGCTTCCCATGGCGGAAGGTAACTATACCGATCGGTAAAAAAAAGTCAAGAACGGAGTCATTCGTTTTTCAACGAACGATCCATCAGTTCCCGGATGGCTTCACGGGGGGATGTATCGCCGCGAAGAAGGAGATGAACCTTTTCAGTTATGGGCATTTCTATTCTGTAGCTGCGCGCGAGTGTCACGGTTGCCCCTGTGGTCTTGACCCCTTCCGCAACCTCGTGCATGGAGCCGAGTATTTCGGCGAGCTTCTTTCCTCTGCCCAGCTCAACTCCAACACTGCGGTTCCTGCTGAGACTACCGGTGCAGGTCAGGACGAGATCTCCCATTCCCGCCAGCCCCGCCAGCGTCTCGCGCCGCCCGCCGCAGGCGCAGGCAAGGCGCGTCATTTCGGCAAGACCTCTGGTAATCAGGGCGGCTTTGGCATTATGTCCCAGTGCGAGCCCATCCACCACTCCGGCGGCGATCGCGATCACGTTCTTGATTGCGCCTCCAAGTTCCACCCCGACCACATCAGCCGACGTGTAAAGACGCAGCGCCTTTGAGGAGAACAGATTCTGCACCAGACAAGCGTCTTCGGCCTGCTCCGAGGCAACCACAACGGCGGTAGGATCTCCGTTGGCAACCTCCCGCGCAAAACTCGGCCCCGACAGCACGGTCAGACGCGGAGAGAAACGGGTCCCCAGCACCTCGCGGATCACCTGGCTCATCCGTAGCAGAGACTCCGTTTCGAGGCCCTTGGTCGCACTCACAAAGACCATGTTCGCATTCAGGGCCGGGAGCATCTGTTCGTAGATCGACCGGCAGAAGTGCGACGGCATGACGGTCAGGATGAACTCTGCCCCTTCTGCAGCTTCACGCAGGTCGGTGGTAGGGCTGATGCTCGAGGGAAGCTCGAATCCCGGAAGGAAGAGACGGTTCTCGCGGTGCACCCGGATGTAATCCACGACTTCCGCTTCATGTGCCCAGAGCCTGACGCTGTGGCCTGCACTCGCCAGCGAAAAAGCAAGAGCGGTCCCCCAGCTTCCTGCGCCTATGACCGAGATCAACGACATAACACCCTTTCTGCCGCAGTACAGAGCCGTACCTCCCGCGACCGATCATGATATAACCGTGATCGTCGGAAATGCCATTCCTATTTGGATGATTACAGGCCATAATAGCCCAATGTTCAGACGACAGAAAACGGGATCGACTGTTTGCCCTTCTTGCGGCAAATTAGTTGGAGTTGCCGAGAAAGAGTGCTGGAATTGCGGCCGCCGCAATCCGGGGATGTGGGGATTTGCCACTCTGCTGCGACGGGTGGGCGCCGATTTCGGCTTTACTTCCATTGTGATGTGGGGATGCGGCATTCTCTACCTCGCCACCCTCGTAAGCGACCCGCAGGGGATCCAGATGCACGGCTTGTCCATACTCGCGCCCAGCACGCGCAGCGTTCTGATCTTCGGGGCAAGCGGGATGATTCCGGTCTTCCTCTACGACAGATGGTGGACCGTTCTGAGTGCGGCATGGCTGCACGGTAATCTGCTCCACATCATATTCAATCTTCTCTGGATCAGACAGCTCGCCCCGGCCACGGCCGAACTCTACGGAGCCTCCCGGACCGTTATAATCTACACGGCTGCCTCGGTGTGCGGTTTCCTGCTGACCAGCTGGGCGGGACTCGTATTCGCAGACAGTTCCATTCGTTTCCTTCGTGGCGCCGCCGTAACAATCGGAGCCTCCGCATCCATATTCGGACTCCTTGGCGCGCTCGTGGTGTACGGACGGCGTGGAGGAAGCAGCCACATCAGCAGCCAGGCGATGACCTACGCAGTCATTCTCTTTGTGTTCGGATTCGTCATGCCGAACATCGACAACTACGCACACCTTGGAGGATTTCTGGGAGGATACGGGGCTGCTTATCTGCTGGATCCCTTGCGTCCGGAACGCGTGGATCACTTCATCATCGCGGTCATCTGCCTGGTCATGAGCGCGCTGTCCATAGCGGCGTCAGTCATCACCGCCTTCATTCCATTGTGAAGATCTCAACGGGCCCTATCCGCCGAGGCTGATCATCTCCAGCTTCCTGCGCGAACCGGGCTCGTAGGCGCCTGAATTCATCGCTTCGAGCCGCTCTTCCGAATAGCGGTTTCGTCGGGATTCCCAGGCAGAGCGTATTGAATCGAGGATGTCGTCGTCGCCCGCTCCGGCACGGAGCAGCTTTTTGAGATCGTGGCTGTCGTCGGCAAACAGGCACAGCACCAGCTTGCCGTCCGCAGTGAGCCTCGCCCTTGTGCAGCCGCGGCAGAAAGGCTCCGTCACCGAGGCAATCACACCCGCCTTCCCGCCCCCGTCCGCAAAGCGGTAGTCGACGGCCGGCGCGCTCGGATCGGCGCGTTCAATCGTCTCCAGTGGATAGCGGGCGTTGATTAACTCCAGGATCTCCTGCTTTGACACCATCCGCTCAGAGATCCAGTTGTTGGAATTCCCCACGTCCATGTACTCGATGAACCTGATCCAGTAACCGTTGCTGCGTGAAAACTCCACAAGATCGAGGATGTCCCCGTCATTTATTCCACGTTCGATGACGGAATTGACCTTGATGGGGTTGAGCCCGGCTTCGGCGGCAGTCGAGAGTCCCGCGATCACGTCGGAGAGATAGTCGCGCCGCGTCATATCGCGGAACTTCTGGGGATTGATCGAATCGAGGCTGACGTTGACACGCTGCAGCCCCGCTCGAGCGAGCAACCCGGCTTTCTGGCCGAGGAGCGAGGCATTGGTCGTCAGAGACAGGTCTTTCAATCCTTCGAGCCCCGCCAGCTGGGACACAAGATTCTCCAGCCCGTGGCGCATCAGCGGCTCGCCGCCGGTAAGCCTGATTTCCTCCACCCCCAGCCGCACGAAGAGGGAGGCGAGCCGGGTGATCTCTTCGAAACTGAGGATTTGCCGCCGGTCGATCCATTCGTACTGCTCGAGCGGCATACAGTAACGACAACGGAAGTTGCACCGGTCGGTGACCGAAATCCTGAGGTCCTTCATCTCACGGCCGAGTGCGTCCTTCAATCCATCTGGAGCCATACTCTCGACGTTCCATTCTAAAGCTTAACTTCCAGAATACCTTCAAAGCACGGAAGCATAATATCATGGCTTGCCCCGAAAACCGCAGCAGTTCGTAGCAAAACGAGGGGGTGATTTTCCTTACGCATTTCCTTATGATTCATAGCTTATGAAATCCGTGCTGAAGGGATATCTGAGTGAAACACGCAGGCCCGTTTATTCGGCGCTCCTGGTCCTCCCTTTCTTCCTCGCTTATCACGTGGGAATACTTCTTCTCAACACGGCTCATATAAACGGGGCGGATGCACTGATCATCCGAATTCTGTCTTCCCTTTCCGTACACTCGATCTACGGCTCCGCACTGGTGCTGGCCGCCTACTTTGCGGTATGGCAACTCCGCAGCCGCGCAAGCATGAACGTGAAATCCGCGATGCTGGTCCTCTGTCTGCTCGAAAGCATCTGCTTTGCCCTCCTGTTGCTGTTTACCTTCGGCTGGATGACGAAGTACTTCAAACTGGCGGCAAACGTTTCAGGGGGCATGGCCGACCTGGTCCTCTTCTGCGGGGCAGGGATATACGAAGAACTCGTCTTCAGGGCGTTCCTCCTGGGACTGCTGATAGCCGGGTTCCGTTTCGTTCTCAGGAAGAGAGAAAGGGGGGCGGCAATTGCCGCCGCGCTTGTGGGGGCTTTGCTCTTTTCGGCTTTTCATTACGTGGGGCATGGCGGAGACGCGTTCTCCATCGGCGGCTTCGTTCAGCGAACTGCAGGAGGACTTTATTTTTCAGCTCTCTTCGTTACGCGTGGTTTCGGTATAACGGCCGCCACTCATGCAATTTACGACATCATAGTGGGAGTTATCCTGGCATGATCCCGGACCTGCTCCTGCGGAGAATTTTCCCATGAAGCCTGCAATCACGCACGTGATATACGACAATGACGGACTGCTTCTCGACACGGAGCCCTTCTACACCAGGGCGCACGAGATACTTGCCGCCCGCTTCGGCAAGGTCTTCGACTGGTCTGTCAAATGCAGGATGATCGGGTTGCGCGCAGAGGATTCGGCCCGAGTGCTGATCGACTCCCTCAGTCTTCCGATCACGATTCCTGAATATCTCGATGCGCGCCGTCACATACTGGAAGCCCTCTTTCCACAGTCTGAACCTTTGCCGGGAGCGGTACGGCTGACCAGGCACCTGCACGCCATGAAAGTTCCCCAGGCGGTCGCCACAAGTTCCGACCGCCATAATTTCGAATTGAAGATCACGAAACACCGGGACTGGTTCAGCATCTTCGAATGCATCGTCTTCGGAGATGATCCGGAAATCGCGCACGGCAAGCCGGCGCCGGACATGTTCCTCATGACCGCACGCAGAATGGGAGCCGAGCCGTCGCGGTGCCTGGTTCTTGAAGACTCCCCCTTTGGAGTTCAGGCCGCGCGCGCGGCGGGGATGTACGCCGTGGCCGTGCCCGATCCTCACATGGATGACAGCGCCTATCCCGACGCACACCAGATCATACGGAGCCTCAATGAACTGGACCTGCCGGCCTGGGGGCTCCCTCCACTGCCCGAAATCGAGTACGATCGATCAACAACAGAAGAGGAGCGACCTTGAACTTAATCGATATCCTGAGAGGAATTGTAATCGGAGTGGCAAACATTATCCCCGGGGTTTCCGGCGGAACTCTGGCTCTTGTGCTTGGCATCTATGAACGGCTGATCGGCGCGATTCAAAATATCTCGTTTGAAACCCTCCGGGCAACCACAGGAGTCCTGAGATTCAACAGGAGCAACTGGAAAGCCTTCACCGCCGAACTGCGGCGTATCGATGCGTTCTTTCTCGCTTCCATCCTGATCGGCGCGCTCATTTCCATCGGTGCACTGGCGAAGGTTATGACCTATCTGCTGGAACACTACCATGATCCGACGTACGGCTTCTTCTGCGGCCTGGTTGTCGTTTCCGCCTGGGTTCCATTTAGACTGATCGGAAAGCATTCCTTCTCTTCCATCCTGGCGGTGATCCTCGCCATGGTGTGTGTAATCGCCGTCTCTTCATCCGGAACAGATGAACAGAAGATCAGCCGTGCCCAGGTCAAGTATGATCTGGAACAACAGGGGACCCTGCAGAGCGAGGAGTTCGATCATTCACCTGCCCGCCTCTCATACATGGTATTCGCAGGTGCTGTGGGGATATCCGCTATGATTCTGCCCGGGATCAGCGGGTCCTTCCTTCTTCTGTTGATGGGGGTCTACTTCGATATCCTCAAATCCATCGCAGGGCTGGACGTTGTGACCCTGGCCGCGTTTTCCATAGGATGTTTGATCGGCATCGTGGCCTTTACCAGGTTCATCAATTTTGCTCTGAAGAAATGGTACGACATGACCGTCAGTTTTCTACTCGGCCTGGTACTGGGATCACTCGTGGCTATCTGGCCATTCAAGGGAACGGCTGAAGTCGGAGGCCGGATCGTTTATCTTTCCAACAGAATGCCTTCAACCTTCGGGGCCAATGAAGCCGTCACGGTTCTTGCGGCGGTGGCGGGCGGACTCATTGTCCTACTGTTCATCTATATCGAAAACAGAAAAGCTGAGCAGAAGCCGATATCGGCTTCTGCCAAATGACGGCATCGGAAACTTCCGGCTCCTGGAAACATTTGGTTCTCCCGCGCGTAGTCTGGATGATACGACGTGTTTATCAGTGGAGAAGCTCATGAAGACTGTTCTTGTGGGAGGCGGTAATGCCGCGGTAATACTGCTCGATTTTTTCGAAGCTCTGGACGACGTCAAAGTCATTGGAGTGAGTGATCCCAGGGACGACGCCCCCGGAATGGTTCGCGCGCGAAGCCTCAAGATCCTGACGACAACCAATACAGAGGAATTGACACGCCGTCTCGATGTCGACATGATCATCGAGTTGACCGGGAGTTCGAAAGTGCAGGCTGAGCTGCTGAAGAACCTGCGCCCGGGTCAGGAGATCATGTCCGCAGCGTGCGCCAAACTGATGTGTGACATGATCGAAGTTCAGGCCGCCCATAATGCGAAAGCCGCCGAGACAATCGCCGACAAGTTCAAAGCTTCCGGAAAGCAGCTGCAAATCGCCATCGAAAAAATGGACGATGCATACGGCGAAGTTGAAAAACTGCTGCGCGAAGCCGGGCTGGTCACCCTGAACGCTAAAATCGAATCAGCGCGGGCCGGGGACGCAGGCAATGCCTTCGCGATAGTGGTCGACCGCATGCACGAAATGCTCAACAGCATCCGGGGCGCGATGGAGAAGATTTCCCACGCCTCGGCTGAAGGACACGATACTCTTGCCCATCTGCAGGAATCCGGAAACGAACTGGCGGACGTGTTCCGGCGCTCGAAGAGCTATCAGACAGCGGGATCAGCCATCTGAACGGGGTCAGAATTTTGCAAATGCGGCTATCCGGACGGCAGCCATGCGGTCGCCGCCGGCATCAAGTCGTTCTGCCGGCTCAGGACACTCCCATATCCGGCTCAGGGTTTCACCAATGTCGCCGCTGTAGAGCGATTCGGATGGAATATGCAGATGTTTGAGATACGTCCGTATCGACTCCTCCAGGATCGGATACTCCATAAAATCGGTCCTGTCGGCGTAAATCAGCGGCTTGTTGTTGACGATGCAGTCCGACACAATTCCGAATCCCGGCTTGGATATGACGGCGTCTACGGAAGCCACGATATCCGGGAAAGCTACGTCTTCACGGTCGAGGACGTGAATGTTGTTCCGCTTCCATTTCAACGGGAGGACCGTGAAGAACTCGTTATCACGAAGCCGCTCGACAGCATCAAGAGCGTCGTCCTTCCAGTCAAGAGTCGTGAAGGAAATGAGGAACCATTTCCTTTCAGGATCGCTTCCTGTCAACTCCGCAATTTTCGAACGGCAGGGGCGGCCGGCGGAAGCGACCAGCGGAATGTCTTCGATAAGCGGGAAGGCAGACATCTCTTCGCAGAACGGCAGCCTGAGCAAAAGGTCGGTTTCGCAGTACTGTTCGGCGAAGGCATCTACAATGCTTTTCCAGCGCACATCCCGTGGCACGAATTCGGAGTAGATCCAGTCCCATCCGAAATTCCCGACGGCCAGGCGCGGCATTCCAAGGGCGGCCGCCGCTTCGATCGGTATACCGGGGATGTCGGCGACGACCAGCCTGATTCCCCGGTCTTTCAGAAACGCACTCTCGCCGGAAACAAGCTCTGTACGCCTGGAGTAAATCTGCTCGATTCTCGAGAGCGTGGCATCGACGTCGACACGAATGGAGTCGAGTTGCACCATGCCGACATCGAAGGAGGCGGCCCGCACAGAATTGCGGGCCGATCCGATGTGACTCGTGAGAAACGACTCCGGCAGGGTCGTGACTATGTGGACTTCGATCTCGGGAAAAATTTCGTTGATCGCCCGGATGATGCTGCAGGAGCGCACCCCGTGTCCGTAGCCATGCGAGCTGATATAGTACGCAATCGAAGTTTCAGCCGTCACTGCCTGCTCAGCGGGTGCATTTCGAGCCAGCGCTCCGCCCTGAGCGCCGCCATACATCCGAAACCGGCGGCGGTAATTGCCTGCCGGTAGTAGCGGTCGTGCACATCGCCGGCTGCAAAAACCCCCTCCATGCTGGTTTCGACTCCGTTGTGGGTCACGATGTAGCCCTGCTCATCGAGTTGCAGAACGCCTCGAAGGAACTCCGTGTTCGGGTGATGGCCGATCGCCATGAAGACGCCGGATATCGGTTCGACCCATTCGTTCTCTGAGACGACATTCCTGAGATTCACGGACTCGAGTGCCTGCGTGCCATTGTATCCGGTCACGACGGTATTCCAGAGGAAGTGGATTTTCGGGTTCTCCGCAGCCCGTTTCTGCATGATCTTGCTTGCGCGCAGAGTGTCGCGCCTGTGCACGATCGTGACCCTGGAAGCATGGTGGGCCAGAGTCAGGGCTTCTTCAATAGCCGTATCGCCGCCTCCCACCACGATCACATCCTGGTTTCTGAAAAACAGGCCGTCGCACACGGCGCAGGCCGAGAGACCCCGGTTGCGGAATTTGGATTCGTCCGGCAGCTGAAGCCACTTTGCCGCAGCTCCCGTGGCTACGATAACGCTGCGCGCCTCACGCCAGCCAGAGCGGGAACGCACCCGGAAAGGCCCGCCAGGCTGAAACTCGACTTCTTCGGCGTCCTCTTCAATCATGTCGGTACCAAAGCGCAGGACCTGCTTCTTCATGAGCTCCATCAACTCCGGACCGCTCACCCCTTCCGGAAAGCCGGGATAGTTCTCAACCTCGGTTGTGAACATAAGCTGGCCGCCCGGCAACTGGTCCGCTTTCGGCTCCGAGGCCAGCAGAACAGGCGAGAGATTGGCGCGTGCCGCATATATCGCCGCAGTGTAACCCGCAGGACCTGAACCGATAATAATCACATTGTGCATATCCGTATCCGTATGCCATCCATAAGTCATTGAAATTTGGTTACACTGCTGATTATAAGCGAATCCCCGGAATTATCCAGAGCGGCAACTCCGATCCGGCTAGGTGATCACCGACGGGCTCCGGCGCCCAAGCCGGTCGTACACGTGAAAGAGTTCGCGCGCTCCTTCGACCAGCGGCTTCAGAGTCTCATCGAGGGGACCTTCTCCTCTCTCGCGAAATCTTTCGAAATACAGGCGCAGCGTGGCCCCTTCTGTTCCTGTGCCGGAGAGGCGCCCCACAATCCGCGATCCGTCTTCAAGGATAATCCGGATGCCCTGCCTGGTGCTGACGCTCCCGTCGACCGGATCGACGTACTGGAAATCGTCGGCATGCGCGATTCGAGAGGACGCGAGCGGCTCGCCCGGCAGTTTTTCCATTTGGTGGCGAAGCTCCTCCATTATTTCCCCGGCCGTTTGCGCATCGAGCTTTTCATAGTCGTGCCGCTGGAAATAGCTTCTCCCATACCGCTGCCAGTGCCGCACAATCATTCCTTCGACCGATTCGCGTTGCACCGCGAGTATGGAGAGCCATGCCAGGACCGCCCAGAGCCCGTCCTTCTCGCGAACATGATTTGAACCGGTTCCGAAACTCTCCTCGCCACAGATGGTGCACATTCCCGCATCCATCAGGTTTCCGAAAAACTTCCATCCCGTCGGGGTCTCATGACACGGAATTCCGAAGGCGGCGGCAACTCTGTCGACAGCCGTGCTCGTCGGCATCGAACGCGCCACCCCTGCAAGCCCGCTGCGGTATCCGGGAATGCACTGGCGGGCATGCTCGGCCAGGACAGCGAGCGAATCTCCGGGACTTACGAAGAACCTCCGGCCCAGAATCATGTTTCGGTCGCCGTCTCCGTCACAGGCCGCCCCCATGTCGGGAGCATCGTCCATCGACATTCTCCGGACCAGCTCCGCCGCGTGCAGCTGGTTGGGATCCGGATGAAGCCCGCCGAAGTCTTCGAGCGGTTCTCCGCGGATGACAGTTCCTTCAGGTGCGCCGATGAGCTCCTCGAAAATATGGCGCGCATACGGTCCCGTCACGCCATGCATTGCGTCGAAAACAAGCCGGAAACCGCTGTGGAACAACGACCGTATCGCTTCGAAGTCAAAAAGCTCCTTCATAGTCTCGGTGTAATCAACGAGAGGATCGATAATGCTGATCCGCGTGTTTCCAAGCTTCTCTTCCCCCACGCGATCAATATCGATTCCATCCGCCTGGACCGTGAAAAAGCGTCGTATTTTCCGCGTCTCTGCGTATATCTGTTCCGTGACGGTTTCCGGCGATGGCCCGCCGTTGCGAATGTTGTACTTGATTCCGAAATCCTCATCAGGCCCTCCGGGGTTGTGGCTGGCCGTCAGCAGGATCCCTCCCAGGCATTTGCGGCGCCTTATCAGCGCCGACATCGCAGGAGTGGAAATCAAACCGCCACGCCCCACCAGTATCCGTTCAAACCCGTTCCCCGCCGCGACCTTGAGTATCGACTGAATGGCTTCGCGGTTGAAGAAACGGCCGTCGCCGCCGACGGCAAGGGTTTC
>JAAYAM010000038.1 GCA_012719355.1 Acidobacteriota bacterium | reverse complement strand
TGTTCTTTCCCACCTCGAGGTAACCTTCTCCTCCGCGGGCGAGCGGCTTGTAGAAGGGGCTGGCCAGGGTCGCCAGCTGCATCTGAGGCACAAGCCTGTGGGCTGCGTCGCCCAACGCCTTGATCACCTGGTGATACAGTCCCGTATACAGCCGTTCTCCGAGCGTGAGCAAAGCACGTTTCTTCTGAAAACTCATCTCGTCCCGGAAGCGTTGCCCCAGGTCCCAGCGGGCAGGTTCTCTGCATTCAGAATCGAGTCCGCGCTTGGGATACAACTGCATCTTTGCGTGCGCCAGAAGATATGCGATCCAGGTTCCGATGGCTTCGGGCTGTACCTGCGCGCCTTCCCGCTCCAGGAATTCGAACATCCTGTAATTGCCGCTGCTTTCGGTGGTCTGGGCCCAGAATTCACCTATGATCTTAACGATCGGCCGCAGCCGCGTGCGATCTATCGCAATGCCGTCAATCCGCTTGCGGCAGCGCTCCAGGACCTCCATAAATTCCTTTCCGCGTAAATGGCATCTCATTTTGAAAAGAGCGCTGGCAATGTGCCGCGGAATAGCTCTCTTCTCCAGATGCGCGGAAAGGCGTGGCGCGACATCCTTCAGATCGGGGGCCTTGTACGTGCGCAGATGCTCGCAAAGATCCTGTACGCACTGCTCCATCACCCGATCGGTTTCGCCTGGATTGATTTCGTAGGGGCGGATATTGTGCGTAAGGTCATTCAGAACGTCGCCCAGAAACAGAACCTTCAGCATCCCGAGCCCGAAGTCGATCGTGTACTTCAGACCGGGAACCGACTTCTGCCTGATCCCATCATCCTGCTGGAAACGCACCACCCGGAACCCGTCGAATCCGGCATTCTGCAACGCAAGCCGGTATTCCGCAGCATAGGTCCCGAAGCGGCAGGGGCCGCAAGATCCTGCCGTGAAGTACAGGTACTTGTCGGCGATTTCTTTCCTCGTCATCCCCTGGGCTTCAAGGCTCCGAAGATACTGGATCAGATTTCCCGAGGTGAAGTATGCAGGACTGCACTGGCCGTTGTTGCCGAATTCCTTTCCCAGCAGAAACGCGTTCTGATCGGGGACCGGAAGCAATTCGCACCGATAGCCGCTCCCCTGGAAGACGGCCCTGATGAATTCCTCGTGCTTTCTTGTCAGTCCTCCAATCAGGATTGTGATGCTGGAGCGTTCTTCCTCTGTAAAAGGTCTTTCGGGGGGGCGCCTGTATTGAGCTCTTTTTGTTGCAATGATTGAAGATTCCATCTGTTCTTCCCAGTCACACTACGAGCAATTCCCAAAAAGCACGCTATTTTATAACATCCTAGCTTTTATTTCTCATCAGCTTTCTACATGAAAAATGAAAAGCGAGTTCAATTAATTGGATGGCGCTGGCGGCGTGTCGCCGGACACGCTCCAGTGCTAGTGGATGGGACGGTGGCCGTTGCCGTCCACGGCATCTTCGACCACGTCTTTGACGATTTCCCGCACCGCTTCTCTTACGGCGTGTTTGACTGCTTCTTCGACTTCATCGGCGTCGAGTTCCACCGCCTGGCCGTTTCCGATCCCCTTCCGGAAGG
>JAAYAM010000279.1 GCA_012719355.1 Acidobacteriota bacterium | reverse complement strand
TCAATCATCAACGCCGCTCCCTACGACATTGACGGCAATCCTTCGAGCTTCAGCACGACCGAATTGCAGCGCATCCAGAACATCTGGAAGCGTGTGGCTGAGGACTACGCGCCGTTCGATGTCGATGTGACGACCGAGCCGCCCCCGCAGGAAGCCCTGACAAGGAGCAGCAGCAGCGATCAGCGCTACGGCAACACCGTCGTGATCACTCCTACGAATTTCTATCCGAACGCCGGCGGTGTGTCCTATGTCGGGGTATTCGATAATATCGGCGACTATTACAAGATCTCGTGGGTCTTCTCCAACAGGCTTTCAAACAACGAGAAGTACATCGCCGAAGCTTGCTCGCACGAAAACGGGCACTCGGTCGGACTACATCACCAGGGGACGACCGGCGGCACCGTTTACTACTCCGGGCATGGAGACTGGGCCCCGATTATGGGGAATTCCTATCAGCGTCCGGTCACCCAGTGGGCCAGGGGCGAGTATGCCGGGGCAAACAGCCAGGAAGATCAGCTCCAGATAATGCAGCAGAACGGACTTGCATATTATCCCGACGACCACGGTGACACGGCCGAGGACTCCACCCCCCTGGCAGGAGGCGCGCTCTCGGGCTATGGATTCATCGAGCGCACCAACGACGTAGACGTCTTCCGGCTCCAGATCGGGACGGGAGCAGTCTCGATTACCGTGAATCCTGCACCTGTGGGTCCCGACCTGAAGGTTCTCGCGGAGTTCTACGACGCCGGCGGCAGTCGGGTCGCTTCCTCGAGCCTGGCGAACATGGGGGCGGGCATTGCCGCTACTGTTCCGGCCGGGACTTACTATCTTGTGATCTCGGGTGTCGGTTCGGGCGATCCTGCCACCAACGGCTATTCCGATTACGCCAGCCTTGGGCAGTACACCATCTCCGGTACTGCTCCGCCCACGGTGACTCTTGCCGCACCTACGGGTCTTCGTGTAGTCCATTGACCAGCACGGCCACAGATTCAACGGCTTTCATGGAATCTGCGGCCGTGTGACAATTCGCACAAATTACTAAATGACACGTCGACTATGCTGCCAGCCATGAGAACCCAAAAATGGCTGGTCTGCTTGATTTTTGCGTCATACATCTGTCTGCTATCAAACCTTATTGCTGCTGACGTCTCGCTTGCATGGGATCCCTCTGATTCACCCGGCGTGACCGGCTACAGGCTCGGCTACGGCACCGCTTCCGGGCAGTATGGAACCGTCGTCGATGTCAGAAAAGTGACGACCTGGACGGTGTCGAATCTGGCGCCCGGGACGTACTACTTCGCCGTCAAGGCGTACGACAGCACGGGACTCGAGAGTGAGTATTCGGCCGAAGTCTCGACTACCATCGTTCCTCCAGTCGATACGACGGCGCCGGTGATCAGCGCCGTCGCCGCCTCGGAAGTGAATGCCACCTCCGCGACCATTTCCTGGACTACCAACGAGATCGCCGATACCCAGGTCGAGTACGGCAAGACGGCATCCTACGGCTCATCGACTGTGCTGAACCCGTCGCTGGTTACAGCGCATTCGCAGGGCCTTAGCGACCTGGAGGCGAACACGACTTACAACTACCGTGTGCGCTCGCGCGACGCTGCGGGGAACCTGGCCATTTCGGGCAACTTTACCTTCAAGACGGCGGCCGCGCCGGATGACACTCCTCCGGTGATAAGCGATGTCGTGAGCTCCAATGTGACATCTTCCTCTGCCACGATCACCTGGCGCACTGACGAGAGCGCCGACACGCAGGTCGAATACGGCACCACGGCTTCCTATGGATTGACGACAGCACTCAATGGATCCATGGCTACGACGCATTCACAGACCCTGAACGGACTAAAGCCAAATACCACCTATCATTTCCGCGTAAAATCCAGTGATGCCGCCGGTAACGCGGCCGCGTCGGAAGACTACACCTTCACCACCGGCAGCGGCCTGTCGGCAGCATTCGCGTTTGAAGAGGGGAACGGTTCGCAGAGCACGGATCTTTCCGGGAACGGGAACACGGTTTCGATCCGCTATCCCGAATGGGCTTCGGGCAGATATGGCAGCAGCCTCTCGTTTGACGGCAGGCACAGCTACGCCACTGCCGGCACGTCCGGCCTTCCCGGCATCAACCGGCCCAAGACTATTTCGTTCTGGATGTATCTGTCCGACCGGGTCAGGTCGACGACAACGATGCTGTCGATGGCGGGTTCAGGAGCGTCGATCAGGTTCGCGTATCGAGACTCGCAGGTAGGGGTCATCGGAACACGCGACCGGTGGATCATGGTTGCCAGACGCCCGTCGCTCAGGTCGTGGCACCACTTCGGGTACGTCTTCGACGGTATGCAGCACCGTTTGTACATCGATGGAGTGCTTGCCGCCACCTCCACGATCGAAAATGCGGATGCCGCCGTCACCGGCTTCCAGATCGGCGCGGCGATTGGAGGATCGCAGTACTTCAGGGGAAGAATCGACGACGTGCAGGTTTATGACCGGGTGCTGGAACTCGGCGAGCTGAGGGCGGCAAAGGATACACGGGTGGCGGGCCCGGCTCTCGACCTGGCGGGGCAGCAGGCTCTCACTGCCGGC
>JAAYAM010000278.1 GCA_012719355.1 Acidobacteriota bacterium | reverse complement strand
TTGGGCGGGACGGTTACCGACACGACGGGAGGAGTGCTTCCCGGTGCGACCGTAACAGCAACGAACGAATCGACGGGTGTCGTTTCAACATCGGTTACCAACGCGGCAGGTGTATACAGCTTTCCCAGATTACTGTTCGGCTCCTATACGGTGAAGGCAGAGCTGCCCGGCTTTCAGATCAAAACATTTACCAACGTGCGCCTTGAAGTGGGTCAGCAGGCCCGTTTGAACTTCGAGCTGGAAGTCAGCGGCGTGGCGACAAACATTGAGGTCACGACCTCGGCAGAGCAGCTGCTTCTTGAATCGAGTTCTTCTGTCGGGGACGTGCTGCCGGCAGAGACGGTGATAAACCTTCCGACTGTCAACAGAAACGCTCTGGATCTGGTCAAAGTCATGTCCGGCGTGATTGTGACGGACGACCCGATCTTCGCAGCCAACGACACGACTTTCGCCGGAGTCAGCGCCTCCGCCGTCAACATCCAGCGAGACGGAGTCACGGTGAATGACGTGCGTTTTCCAACCGGCGTAAATGCGGCCACGCGTCTCAATCCCGATTTGGTGGGAGAATTCAAGATGGTACTTTCGCCGGTTGATGCGGAGATTGGACGTGGAAACGCACAAGTCCAGATCGCAACAAAATCCGGCGGCAATGCCTATCACGGCACCGCAGTGTGGAACGTTCAGAATACAGCGCTTGATCCCAATACCTGGGAAAACAACCGCAACGACGTCGTGCCCCCATGGCGAAACATGCATCAGTACACCATAAGCGCCGGAGGGCCTATCGTCAAAAACAAGACCTTCTTCTTTGCGCTCTTTGACGGCCAGGTCGCGAAGAGACGCGAGCCTTACAATGCGATGACACTGACGCCCTGCGCCCGGAGAGGCATCTTCCGTTTCTGGGACCGCTGGAACAACGATAACCGACTTTATCCGCAAAGCTCTTCAGAAGTGGGCGGCAGTAATCCGAGAATCGCGACAGTCGACGCCGCAGGCAACCCTGTCAGACCGACATGGGAGCCGAACGCCTGGGGGGTCACGCCATATACCGGTCAGTTGCGCTATGCCAGTGTATTTGGAACTATCGAGAACCTGGATACCTTGGCGCCCGACTGCTCGAACGCGCAGATATCCGGCACCTGGGATCCGGTTCGACCGGGGCAGGATCCGTCAGGCTTCATCGCGGACTTCCTGCAGAAGCTGCCGGAGGCCAACAACTATGACATCGGGGACGGTTTGAACACGGCCGGCTACCGCTGGACCCGCACTGCGCAGGGAGCCGACAACCTGTATGGTGTGGGAGAGGATACTTACCGCAAGCAGATCAACATAAAGATCGACCATAACTTCAGTGATAAGCATAGAATCAGCGGCAACTGGAGTTATGAAAAGAACCATGCGGAAGACACTCTCAGGACGTGGCCGGAGAACTCCTGGTCAGGCGGATCGCAACGGCGGCCACAGGTTCTCACCGTCAACTTCGTCTCAAACCTCGGAGCCGCGCTTCTCAACGAATTCAAATTCGGGATGTCGCGCACCGGATCCAACGTCGAGCCGCCGACCACATACAAGGGACAGGGGGCTGAATTGCAGGAATACCTCGCCCAGTTCGGCACCTTGACCAATGGCGAAGTCGGGGTCATAGAGCCGGGAATGGGCTTAACCGGCAGCTTCAGAACTGACGGTTCCGCCAACCTCAGCACCCCCTATGGCACACGCGGGCTTTGGGCCATCGGCGACATGCTCGACACCAGCCCACGGTATTCCTGGGGAGACACTCTGTCCTGGATAAGAGGGAACCATTCGTTCAGGTTCGGAGGGGAATTCCGTCGCAGTTCCTCCTATGCCCGCTCGAAGTTCATCATAGGAAACGGATATGGCAACAGTTTCCCCGAAATTCAGGGCGGGGAATTGCCCCTCACACCACAGACTTTTGAAAACGTACCCGGCTGTTCGGATACAGAGTGCACCCTGCTTGCCGGCTCCGATGCCGGCAACGGCAACAAGCGAGCCATGAGGGACCTGCTGGTCTTCCTGTCGGGATCCTTGAACAATATCAAGCAGGTGCGATTCATCAACAGCATCAATGACACCGCTTGGAATGATCCGCTGGAGGAACCCTACATGATCCGGGACACCGTCATGAGGGAGTTCTCTCTGTTCGTCAAGGATGACTGGAAGGTCACTCCATCCCTGACACTCAACCTCGGTCTGCGCTATGACTACTTCGGAGTGCCGTTTCTAAGTGACGGGCTGACGGTGGGGCTCGCAGGCGGAGGGGACGCGATATTCGGCCCCTCGGGCGGCTACTCCAATTGGTTCACACCAGTCAAGCAGGGAGACGTGGCCACAGGAGAACTGGTCTCTCTCCGGTCAATCGGTCCTGGTGGGCTGCATCCTGACGAGTCCATATACAACAGGAGCTGGAAGAACTTTGGTCCTGCAGTGGGATTTGCTTACGACATTCCTTGGCTTGGGAGAGGCAGGACCAGCATCCGCGGAGGCTACCAGCTCAGCTACATCTCGATGTCGGGCAATTTCAACACCGTCCAGAGCGCTGCAGGACAGAATCCCGGCTTCACCTATGTCAACAACTGGAACAATGCCGGTGCTTGGGAAGATGGAGACTACTTCGGGATCAAGGATCTGAAGTCAAGCCCTCTCTTCCAGAACGGAGTTCCTATTACATCGGGCGCCGTGCCGGGATTCACAGAATATGGCCTTTATGAAAGGACTCAGGCCATAACCGCATATGCCTCCGATTACCAGTATCCGCGCGTTCATAACGTGACGTTTGCAATCACACGCAATGTGACTTCGAACCTCACGGTGGATGTGCGCTATATCGGCACGTTGACGCGGAAGAACTTCAGCTCCAAGGACATCAATGCAGCCAATTACCTCACCAACGGGCTGCTTGAAGCTTTCGATGCGGCGCGACGCGGTGAGAACCCTGTGCTGCTGGATCAGCTGCTTAACGGAGTGTCGCTGCCGGCTGGCTTCCCCTTCTTTGCCACCTGCACCGTGGATGGAGTGGGATGCAGGGGCGGGGAGGCACTGAGGAATGCCAACGGCATGAGTTTTGTTTTGCCATTTGGCTCCCCGGGCGCCTTCACAAATTTGAATCAGATGCTTGCCATGGGGAATTACCGGGGACTGGCCAACGTGCTGAACGTGCTGTCCAAGCCGGGCGGCAACACGGGTCAGTACATAGAGGATAACGGCTTCCCGGTCAATTACATCAAGGCCAGCCCGCAGTTCAATACCGCTACCTTGAATGAAAACCTGGGTTATTCCAACTATCATTCTTTCCAGGCGCGGGTCTCGCTGCGTCCGACTCACGGGATATCGTTCGAGTCAACCTATACCTGGTCGAAGAATTTGGGGAACAGTGGCGGTCTCAGCCCCGATCCTCGTGATTTGCGCACCGGGTATATTCGGCTGAATTCGGATCGTCCGCACAGCTGGGTCACCTACGGCACCTTCGATCTGCCGTTCGGCCCGAACCGGCTGATCGGGTCAGGCGCGAAAGGTGCGCTGGCAAAGGCCATCGGCGGATGGCAGTTGGGGTGGATCACCACCATTCAGAGCGGTTCTCCTCTGAACATGAGTGCCAACTGCGGTCTCTACGGCAATTGCACCCCTGACATAGTCAACGGCGGGATTGACCCGAACTCGATTGGAGTCGTTTGGGAACATGGTGCGGATTCAGGCAACCTCTTCAACAATCGCTACACGTTCGTCACAGACCCGCAATGCCTCAACATTGCAGAAAGCCTCCGTCCCCTCTGTACTCTGCAGGCGGTTGTCGACACCGCAAACGGGAATATAGTGCTGCAGAATCCGCTGCCGGGAAAGATGGGGAACATGGCTTATAACACATTCCGCAACTTGACCCGGTGGAACGTGGATATGTCGCTGACAAAACGGGTAGCCATTGATGAAAGCAGGAGAATCGAGGTGCGCGCGGATATCACGAACATCTTCAATCACCCGTTTGCATCCGGCACCCTTGGTTATTCCGGGACCAGAATCACATTCCCGACCGCTCCGAGCATGAACATCAACGGCAACGATCCTATCGGACAGTACACCTACAAGGTGGGCGGGCGCACGCTTCAGATGATGGCCCGCTTCAGCTTCTAACGATTCAGCCCCGTCGATCCGGATCGACGGGGCTGAATCCCGTCAACTGAAAAGCTCCCCTGTCGCTTCGGGGAGCTTTTTTGCAGTGGATACAACCGGTGCGTTGTCGGAAAGGAGAAGACGATGAGATCGAAGCCGTTCAGGCTCTGCACAGCAGCTGCTCTTTGTTTGTGCTTGAACCTCGCCGGATTTGGGCCTCCTTCTGCCGGCGAGGAGAGACTCACGCCGGCAAGAGTCGTGGCCGCCCACCTGAGATCCCTGGGATCTCCTGAAAGACTGGCAGGAATCAAAAACCGCGGAATGAGCGGTACAGCTACGGTGAAATTTATTCAGGGAGGCGTCGGAACTCTCGCCGGGGCGGCCATGGTGATATCATCGGGACGCAACCTGAGCATAATTATGAAGTACGGCGCAGTGGAGTATCCGGGAGAGTACTTTGCGCACGATGGGGCCGATGTGGAGGTGTCGACCATCAAGCCAGGACAGAGATCCCCGTTGGGAGATTTTATCTTCCGCTACAAAGGAATCATGAAAGAGGGGCTTATGGGAGGAGTCTGGTCTCTTGGCTGGCCTCTGCTGAATCTCGAAGCGAGAAACCCCTCACTCGAATACCGGAGCGCCAAGGTAGACGGGCGTGAACTGCACGAACTCGAGTACATTCCCAAAGGCGGTCTGAATGACATAAAGGTCAGACTGTTCTTCGAGCCCGACACGTTTCGTCACGTCAGGACTGAATACCGCCTGCGGGTGGAGGGAGAACAGGCACTGCAGGCCGGCCACACAGTCACAAGGGGAGTCCCGAGTTCAGCGAATTTGGCCGGCGGCGAACAAGGTGGGTCGATAACCCGAAGCGCGGGAATCCATGATCAGATTCACCCTTCCTATTACGTGCTCGTGGAGAAATTTGACAACTTCAGAGAAGTCGCGTTCAAGACTTCGCAGGGGGACCAAACCGGCACGCTGATCCTGCCTCACACGTATACTCTCGAATACTCCGTTGAAGGCCACGGAAGCTCGTTTCTGGCTCACTGGAGTATCGACGCGGATCAGTGGATGCAGAACGGGAAACTCGATCCTTCGGTTTTCAAGGCTCACTGAGGGCCTTGCCAAGCGTTATTGCGTTGCCAACGCAACTGACACAGAGCCATACTACCTGCGCCTGCAAGTTCTGAGGTTCATACCACAGGAACCCGAAATCAGGTGATACTTCGGAAAACAACCAAGTGCATGGAGTTCGCACATGAAATCAGCCAGAACAGGTTTTTTCGCAGTCGTACTATTCACCCTTTTCACCGCCGTGGCGATTGTCCCTGCGGCAGAACAGAATGACGGAACCATCGAACGGATCAAGGTGCATGGCACTTCTCTCGAAGGGAATCTCGAGGGGGACAGTCCCGACAGGGATGTTGTTATCTATCTCCCTCCCAGCTATCGCACGTCGCCGGCGAAGCGGTATCCGGTCGTTTACTTCCTCCACGGATACGGCATCAACGTCGATGCCTATGTCAACCTTCTGAATCTGCCCAAAACGGCGGATGACGTCATCGCAGCGGGAACGAAGGAGATGATCATTGTACTCCCGGACGCTCACACCGTTTACAACGGGAGCATGTACTCCAATTCTCCGACAACCGGAGACTGGGAAGGTTTCATCGCCCGTGACCTTGTCGCCTATATCGACAGCAACTACCGTACGCTGGCGCACAGGGACAGCCGCGGGCTCTCCGGACATTCAATGGGCGGCTACGGTACCGTGAGGATCGGAATGAAGTATCCGGAAGTCTTTTCCGCGCTCTATGCGATGAGTTCGTGCTGTCTGATGAACACAGTAAGCCTGCCGCCCGTCCGCAAGGAGGCTCCGTCAGAAGATGCTCCCGCCCCCGCCCCGGAAGGCAAACCGAATCCATTTGCGAAAGTCGCGCAGGCGCAGGCTGCAGCATGGGCGCCAAATCCTGCCAATCCTCCGGATTATTTCGATCTGCCTACAAAGGACGGCGAGATCCAGCCGCTGGTTGCCGCCAAGTATGCGGCCAACTCACCGCTGGCAATGGCCAGTCAATACGTTTCGAGTCTGAAGCGGTACAGGGCTATTGTAATGGATGTGGGAGACAAGGATTTTCTGAGAGCTATGAACGTCGAGCTTCACGGTGAACTGAATCGCCTCGGCGTTCCGCATGTTTTCGAAGAGTACGAGGGTGATCACGGGAATCGGGTCGCTTCCCGCTTTCAGAACAATGTTATGAGCTTCTTCTCACGGCAGCTGAAGTTCGAATGATCAGAGCAGGTGTCTGCCGGAGTGAGAGCGGGCAGACTGTATGTGGTACCGGAGAGAATCTCCTCTATCGATCGAATCAACAGAGGAGATTCTCCGATAGGAACGAAGCTAAGATTCTGTTAACCCTTCTTGATGTGCAGTATGTTCCCCCTGCGTGTGACCTTGTATCCCTTGCTCTCCCACTGAAGCTTCTGTTTTGCTGCCGATTCAGGGGTCTTATACTCGCGTTTTTCGCTGGCCGGTGCTTTGGCTCTGTTTGCAGGTTTCTCTTTAGCTTTCGTCTTGGCTGCAGCCTTCGCCATTTAAATCCTCCTATCAGTTAAGTGATTTGATTATGAGTTAAGAAGGTACCGTTAGCTGCAGAGAAACGCAAGCAATTAGCGCATTGGTACCCGCCTCACGCCTTCCTTCCGCGATTTATCTTGCGGCATCAGGCGAAATGGCCTATATCTCAGACCACTTCATTGGAATTCACTTATGACCAGCTGGGGAGGAAGACATGAAGGGAAAAGTCCTGCTTGGAAGCGTTCTGCTTTCGGTGGCCGCTCTGATCTCGATCGGGGGTATGTCACCGGCAACAGGCAAACCCGATATCGGAGAAGCTCGTGAGGCACTGCTGAGTAATGTCATGAGCCCCGCGATGTCGACGAGATTCGTGGAACGGGTTCCTCTCGGTCCGCGCATCGACACACTGGAAGGGAAAACGTTGTTTCTGGTTGATATGCAATGGGGCGGCCCGGAGGCGGCCTACAGTGTTTTTGAAGAAATGCAGGCTTGGTTTGCCAAGAACATGCCTTCGGTAAAAACGGAGATCCGCAGGATCAGCGGCGGCCCCTTTTCAGGCGATGATGAAGCGCTCAGGAAGGAGATTGCAGCCGGGAACGCCGGCGGGGTCGTGATCGGGATAGGCGGCTGACACGGCTGCGTATCGGCCGTGAGCCGATTTGCCCGGAACATCGAACTGCAACACAAGATTCCTACCGTGGGCGCTTCCGGCGTCAACGTCGTCAAGTTCAAGGATTATGATCTCCTCTACGGAAACGGGATGCCGATTCGCTATGTCGCCTTCCCTTTTCCTGTGGCGGGCCAGCCGAGATCCGTGCACAAGAGCTATGTCGAGGGAAAGGATCTGCTGAGCGGCAAACCCATGATGAAGGCAATCCTCGATGCTTTGACGCTGCCCCTGACCGACGAAGAGAAGAAAAGCGGCATGCCTTCAGGCTATACCCCGGAACCACGATTGTTGAAGCCGGACACCGAGGCGAACCTGCACCGCCTGTTTAAGGACAAGGAATGGACCGACTTCAATCCGATCATACTTCCTACCGAGAAGCTTGTGGCCGAAATGCTCAAAGGAACGAGCCGCAAGCCCGATGAGGTGGTGTGCCGATACTTCGGCACGACCCGGGAAATGACCGTGGAGAAAGCCGCGGTCATTGCAGTGATGGCGGGAGCCAGGGTGGAATACTTCCCGACCATCCTCGCAGTGCTTACACAGGCATCTTCATTCGGGAACTCAACCAGTTCGGCGGCCAATATGATTGTCGTGAACGGTCCGGTGCGCAAAGAGATCGGCATGAACTCAGGAATGGATGCCCTTGGTCCTTTCGCCGAAGCCAACTCGGTCATCGGCAGATCATTTACGCTGGCGGGCAAGATTATCGGAGACGTCCGTCTGGGTGCCGGCGCGTACTCCTCACTCGGAAGCAATCTGCAGTACAACAATCTCTGCTTCGCCGAGAATGAGGAACTGCTGCCTGAAGGATGGGATCCGATCAGCGTGCAGATGGGATTCAAGCGTACCGACAATGTCGTAAGCATAGGGAGCGGCTGGAGCTATATCTCGAGCGTGGGAGAAGCGCAGATCAAGCATCCTCCCCACATGATGTTCCGGGACTACATGCGTTCGCTCACCGGCATGGCCGCGACAATCATAATGGATCCGACGGTGGCCGCCCTGCTCAAAGACGCGCACGGATTCAAGACAAAAGCGCAACTCGCCGAATGGTTGGCGCAGAACGTGGAAGTGGCCGCCGGTACTTACTGGGGAAACGGTGTGAATACCACCGCTATGATGCCGTTGGCGCTTCAGGGACTCGCGCCCTATGCGGCATGGAAAGACCTGCCGCCTGACACGCTGCTCAAACCATTCACCAATCCGAGGACAATTAATGTCATCATCACAGGCGGTAATATTCAGACCACCTGGTTCGTCACCGATTTCCGGTTCGGCCGGGGAATCCTGATCGATGAATGGAGATAGGTGACGACGAAACAACAGGAGCGGCCGACCTTCAGCACAGAAAACGTCGCCGCTCCTGCCGGAACTCTGCCGTAATCCGGGACCGCGAGGCACTGCAGTTGTGCGCGATCCCGGTCAAGCCGGTCTTCCGCCCCGATATTGACTCGCGCACGGTCATACCCGCCCATTGTATTCACAATTCAAGTGCGAGCATCTGACCCCTCTCCCGGCAGATTTCACCTGTGATGCCGGTACCGGGAGCGGCGGCAAAATTCTGTTGTGTATACCTTCATATTGTATGTTATAAACGACGTCTCTATTGCATAACGTTTGTCCTGTCCGAATTACATAGAAAGGAAACCCGGCATGAAGCACCTGATTATGAAGACGGCCTCAATCGCAGCAGTCCTTTCGATGATTCTCTTCGCAGTTCACGGCGTCGAAGGGGGCTCCAAACCTGTCCGGGTGGCGGTTATCGGAGGTATGACCATGACCCCTCTCTGGAACGAGATCGACAGACGGTTCCAGAAGGAGACCGGAATCAAGACAGAGGTGGTGGTAACCGGGGCGAAGCCTATTCTCGCCCGCGCCATGCAGGAGGGGAGAGTTGATTTCCTGACGATGCACTCAAGTGATGCGACTACCAATCTGGTAGCCGACGGATGGGCAATCGATCTGCGGCCCTGGGCGAAAAACGATCTGGTTATCGTGGGCCCGGCCGATGATCCCGCCGGGATATCGGGCATGAAGGACGGCACCGCAGCTGTCAGGAAGATCGCGGCATCAGGAGCAAACTGGCTCGATTTTCAATCAAACGGACCGAGGGAGACGGCGCATACGCTGTTTCACAGAGCCGGCGTGCACATGATCGGCGCCTGGGTGCTCAAGTACGAGAACACCGATACAAAAGGAATTCTCCATTATGTCGGTGCCAGCAACGCCTACATGATCGTCGGCAGGATCCCGATAATGTTCAACAAAATGCAGCCCAGTCCTGGCGTCAAAATCATGGTTCAGGGGGATCCGGTCATGCGCCGCCCCTATGTGGCGATGGTGGCAAATCCTGAAAGATTCCCCTCGGTCAATATAGAAGGAGCGCGGAAGCTTTCCGATTTCCTTCTGTCGGAGAAAATCCAACGGTTCCTTGCGACCTACGACGGAGGACTTGGTGATGGAATACCGATCTTCATCCCGGTAAGAAACTTCAACAATCGGTAACCTCGACAGGAGGCGTCGACGCACATGCTTTCGATCAGGATTCAGCGCACTTCATCTGCAACCGCTCTTTTCCTCCTGGTTCTGATATCCGGGACTCCTGCTTCAAAGGCACAAAGCAGGCATCTCAATGGATGGCACACGGAACTCGCGTATCTTCAGTCGGCAGCACTGGAGGAACAACGCACCGGAATTGCGCATATCCTCACGGAGGTCGGATTCTGGATAAGGCTTCACCCGCGATCTACGGTCGAGCTCCCTCCGGTCCCTCCGCAACCCTGGACTGCTGAACAGACACGCAGCCTGATCACCGCATTACGAGAAACCGTGGCAGCGCTTTCACGGCAGGACAACGGGCGTCCTTTTGAACTGGGCGTCACGGAAATCAGTGTGACGGCGGAGATTTCGCCATTGTCGCCTGTAGCCGCCACTATCCACCACTCGGAAATTGAAGATCTTCATATGCCTGATATCGGGGAGTCGGTCCGATACCTGCCGGGCATCGGGATAGATCACAATTCTGCGCGGGGGCAGTCAGGAATCATGGTCCGCGGATTCGACACCCGCCAGGTCGGTCTTTATGTTGACGGCATTCCAGTCTACGTACCCTTTGACGGCTTTGTCGATGTCAGCCGTTTCTTGACCGGCACTTTCAGTGAAATCGAAGTCGCAAAAGGTTATTCTTCCCCGCTGCGCGGACCGAACGGTCTGGGCGGCGCCGTAAATCTCGTCACGCGCCTGCCGGAAAAGAGATTAGATGCCGACGCCGCAATCGGCACCGGTTCAGGCAACGGATTGGAATCTAGTTTGCACCTCGGCTCGAGATGGCAACGTTTTTTCCTCCAGGCTGGTGTTGACTGGCGGCAAACCGATCACTACCCTCTGTCAGGCGAATTCATCACAAACCGGCTCCAGCCCGGCTTCAACCGCACGAATTCCGATCGTCGTGACGCAAGCTATAGCGGACGCGTGGGCTGGACGCCGCGAAACCTTCATCAGTACGTCGTCTCCTATTCCAATCAGAAATCAGACTATGGAACCCCGCCGTATTCCGGGCAGGACGTCGAGCACAACAAGCCCAAGTTCTGGCGCTGGCCCTATTGGAATAAGGAAATGTACTATTTCAATTCCAGCACCGGCCTGGGTGGAATGCAGTCACTCAGATTCCGTGCGTACTACGACCGCTTTCGCAACAACATGACCGGATTCACCGATGAGACCTATTCGAGTCTCGCCAGCGTCAATCCATACGACGATCATTCTGTCGGAGCTTCGGCCGAATTCTCGACCCGGCGATTAGCCCGCCATTCCATCGGCGTATCGTTCTTCATCAAGGATGACATTCACAAGGAAAGCAAGACCACGTTCTCGAAAGGCGGCGCAGTCACGGAGCCGTGGCGCACTCACCACGACAGGATGATCTCAATCGGCTTTCAGGATGTCATTACCGTTTCCTCGCGGATGCGCGCGACGGTCGGGCTGAGTGCAGACCTGCTCGATGCCCTCGAAGCCCAAGATCTGAAGACGACGGTTGCCGGAGAGGGAAGGAATTCCGTAACACGCTACTCAGTAGAGCCTTTCGGATGCGGGGAGGCCGGGTCGTGCCTTGTTCGGGTATGGGATTACAATCCGCTGGCGTCGTTTTCCTACTCTTTGTCGGACACCGGCTCCCTGTTCTTTGCAGTCACGCAAAAGAGCCACTTTCCGACTTTGAAGGACCGGTACTCCTACCGGTATGGGCGGGCGATTCCGAACCCTGCATTACAACCGGAACACGCGCGAAACTGGACGCTGGGGTATTCGCAAGCCTTCGGGCTCAACACAGTCCTGCAGGCGGAGCTTTTCCGCAGCGATGTCTATGATGCGATCCAGAATGCCGTCATACCGGCCGAATATGAGAATCAGTGCCCGTCGATGGGGGACGGAATGTGTCAGCAGTCTGTCAATATCGGCAGAGAAGTCCATCAGGGATTTGAACTCACACTGCGCAGCACACCTCTTTCGCGCCTCTCCCTGAATGCCAACTACAGCTTCCTGAAGTGGACGATACCCCCTGTTCAGAGTGTGCCGGGCGTGCATCCGGTCCGCGCGCCTAAACACAAAGTCGTTGCCGTGGCCAATGTCAGGCTCCCCTGGAAATCAACATTACTGACTACTATCAGGCACGAACACGGAACCGTCACGACCAACGATGCAGGTACGATAGTTCCTGCATCGAATTTCGTCACTGCGGATGTGGGTCTGATCGCCCCCTTGGGCGAAGGAGCCGCAATTCAGGCCGGCGTCAGCAATCTCTTCGATTCCAACTACTATTACCAGGAAGGCTTCCCGGAGCCCGGACGTACCTGGTATATGAAGGTCCGCTACCACTTCTGAGACGCGTCCGAGTGCATCGGAGGTCCAACCCTGATTTTCCTCAATCCTCGATGGCAGATTCTGATAAGCTCTGACGTTTTGTGACTGCGGAGTCCCGGCGTCTCCGCGACGTTCTTTGGAGGTTCCTAAAGATGTGTCCGGAAGGTGGTGCCCAAAGTTGGCTGCGCCGCATGCGGTCCGTGAGCGCAGGATTCGAGGGGCAGCGTTATCTGGCCAGATGGCTTCTTTTGAGTACCGCGATAGGGATCGTAGCAGGGTTGGGATCCGTTGTTTTCTTCTCGGCAATAGAGTTTTGCACCGAACTCTTCCTTGGCCGAATCGTGGGGTACATACCGCCGGGCCCGATCGGCGAAGGCTCGCCTGTAATCACCCCAATGGCGCGCCCGTGGCTCCTTCCATTGGTTACCGCAGTCGGGGGACTCATCTCGGGCATCATCGTATTCAAGCTTGCACCTGAAGCGGAAGGACACGGGACCGATGCCGCAATCGAGGCGATTCACCGCAAGGGAGGCCTAATCCGGGCACGAATTCCGGTCATCAAACTGGTAACGGCGGCCATTACCATCGGCTCGGGAGGATCGGGCGGCCGTGAAGGACCCGCTGCCCAGATCTCCGCCGGCTTCGGATCTTTGATGGGCAGATTCCTCAATCTCGATCCGCAGACCCGACGAATCGCAGTTGCTGCAGGAATCGGGGCAGGTATCGGCGCGATTTTCAGGGCTCCACTGGGTGGGGCACTTCTGGCAGCTGAGATCCTGTATATCCATGACCTGGAAGTAGAGGCTCTGATTCCCGGCCTGATTGCCTCCATCGTAGGCTACAGCATCTTCGGCGCGTTTTTCGGCTACACTCCCGTTTTCGGAGCCATGCCGCATATAGGCTTCAACCAGCCGATTCAGCTCTTCTATTACGCGCTCCTTGGAGTGGTCTGTGGACTTGTCGGGATTCTGTACTCCAAGTCCTTCTACGGTATGAATGGGGTGTTCCGTAGGATGAATCTGCCCCGCTGGATCAAACCGGCTGTCGGAGGCCTTCTGGTCGGGTTTATGGGACTCGTTCTTCCTGCTTGCCTCCATATGGGCTACGGCTGGATTCAGATTGCGATGGAGGCCCAGGTGGATCTTCTCCCGCTTTGGATCGTTCTTGTCCTGCCATTCGCCAAAATCCTGTCAACCTCTCTTTCGATCGGTTCCGGAGGATCAGGCGGAATCTTCGGCCCGGGAATGGTGATCGGCGGAATGGTGGGAGCTTCATTCTGGCGTTTGTTTCACAACGTGTTTCAGGGCATGCCGGCAAGCCCCGCTCCTTTCGTCATCATAGGCATGATCGGGATGTTCGGCGGAATCGCCCACGCGCCACTCGCGGTCATGCTGATGGTTGCAGAAATGACGGGCAACCTTTCGCTGCTTGCCCCGGCCATGATCGTAGTAGCCATTTCAACGGCGATCTGCGGAGACCAAACGATCTACCGTAACCAGATCCCGGACCGGGCAAGCTCTCCTGCACACCGGGTGCGGATGAGTTTTCCATTGCTGTCGTCTCTGCTTGTCCGCGACGCGGTCACGCGCTGCAGTACGCTGGCTGCTGATGCTTCTGTGACCGAAGCGGTCGCGGTGCTGGAGCGCGATCCGAATTCCGGACTGGTTCTGTTGGACAGGGCTGGGAACTTCGCCGGTATCGTGACCGATTCCGACATCGAAAAGCTGCGGCAATCGCCGCCAGACGCATCGCTTGCCAGGACACTCGGCGATGGGGCAGTTGTTTTGGATCCCGACGAACGCATGGATGTTGCTCTCGAACAACTTACTGCGAGGGGATTGAGCTGGGCTCCGGTAATGGATACGGGCCGGGTGGTGGGCAAACTCACAGTCAAAGATGCTATAGCTACTTACAGACATACCCTCGAAAGAAGTATTCGCAGGACGAATTCGCTCCCTGGAAGCACGACTCTGTTTGAAGCGCAATTGAAAGCGTCGTCCGCCATCGCAGGGAAGACTCTGCGCGAAGCTGGATTCCCGCCCAACACACTGGTCGTCTCCATAATGCGGCAGGCCGAAACCGTTTTTCCTAATGGAGACACCCGGCTCGCTCCCGGAGACACTGTGGTGGTCATGTCGGATCCCGCAAGTGAAAAGTTTCTGCGGGAATTCCTCGGCGATGTAAAGAAGTCCGATCCCGGTAGTCGAGGCGGGCTATGAGCCGGCTGCTTCAGCGCTTCATCAGGTTGATAACTTCATCCGGATTCGCGTGACGGCCGGTGGCATGCTTCGAATAAATCTTCTTTCCGTCGACAATCACGTCGAAGATCCCTCCCCTGCCCTCTTCCAGCTGAGCATCCACCCCGAACGCTTTCTTTATTTCCGCTGCGAGACTCGTAGCGCGCGGCAGATAGTTTCACTCTCCGCAATACCTGATCAATACGTTCATGGTTTTCCCTCCACGATAGAGTGGCGTTTTTCGTTTTAAACGCGTCCGCGGATGATGGAATCGCGGTCGCCGTACATGAAATCAATTATGGGAATTTCGATCATCGTATAGGCGCCAGGTTTCTGCCGCATGGCGGCTCGGGCTGCCGCGACCATTATTTCGGCAGTCAGGGCCGGATTGTTGATCTTCATGGAGAAATGAAGCCTTTGGTTGTGGGTTGAGCCCGAGACGCCTTTACGTTCAATCGCAACTCCATGCCCCACATCCAGCAGTTCCGATACATCCTCCACCTGCCGCACGATCGTCTCATCATCCGCAAAGTAGGGATCCTGCTTCAGCATGCTGGCGACTTCGCGCACATCGGCCCCGGGACGAAGCTGGACGTAAATCATCCGACGATGGACGCCTGTTCCCATTGGTATCGTCATCGACAGGGCATCCTCCACTCCGGGAATCGCCCGGGCAACGACGCTGTGGCCCATGCTCATTCCCGGGCCGAAGTCTGTATAGGTGATGCCGCGAGGGGTCATGAATTCAAACATGCAACGAATCATGGAGTCAGTTCCAGGATCCCAGCCGGCCGACACTACCGCCACGGCCTGGGCGGCGAGGGCCGCTTCATTCAAACGGCGTCGCAGATCCGCCAGATGCCCGTGAATATCGTAACTGTCAACGGTGTTGATCCCCCTTGCCAGTATCGGTGGCGCGACATCAGGCACCGCCCGGCTGGGGATGCACAACAGCGCAACATCCACGTCCGTCAATTCGTCTATCGATTCAACCACCTTTCGCTTCCGGGCCGCGGCCGGCTCCAGTCCCTGCAGCCGTTCCGGGAGTTCCACGATCCCAGCGAGGCGCATATCCGGGGAAAGGTCCACGCTGTCGGCCGCATGCTTTCCAATGTTGCCATAGCCCAAAACCGCCACATTCACTCTTCGCGTCATGATGATGCTCCTGTCTTGAATCAAGCTCGGCCCGCATAGATTTCAGGTTATCAGTATACATGTCGCAGAGAAATTACAGATTCCTGTTGATGCAAGACACATCTGTCTCTCACCCGCAGGCCTTGACCAGCTCGCGATCAGGAATTCCTTTGCCAAGGCGACCATTCTTAGCTATAACCTGACTTTCGAGAAACACATTTGGTCTAACGGTGGTGCTGGTCACCCGTGGACGTACATGATTCCTTTGTGTCCGCCCGGTCTTGTCCCGGGCATTTTTCACATTTCGCTTCCGGTGGGCGCTCTGTGCGCGCCGCGTCTCGTGGCCTGATCTATTAGAAAAGTAGGAAACATGAAAAACATCAGGTTTTTGTGTTTGCTGTCGGCAGTTTTGATATGCCTGTCATACGAGGCCGCGGCACAATCTCCGGTCCCTTCCAACGAGGAAATCCGTAAGATACTTTCGGAACGGCTCGGCATTAATAGCGACCGCATCGGAATCGTCGTCGGAGTGATTGAGCCGGCCGGGCGCAGGATAGTTGCCCACGGAAGCTTAGGCGAAAACGACCCGCGACCTGTCGACGGTGACACGCTGTTTGAAATCGGGTCGATCTCCAAAGTCTTTACTGCCCTGCTGCTGGCGGATATGGCGCAGCGTGGGGAGGTGGCAATCACCGACGCGGCAGCCAAGTACCTCACTTCAACAAAGATGCCTGAACGCGGCGGCAAGGTAATCACACTTGAAGACCTGGCCCGGCACCGATCCGGACTGCCGCGCCTGCCGTCGAATCTCGACGCTACAAAGAATCCGCTGAACCCCTATGCCGATTACACGGTGGAGCAGCTTTACGAATTTCTCTCCGGCTACACGCTTCCGCGCGACATCGGGGCGGAATTCGAATACTCCAATCTGGGGATGGGCCTGCTCGGTCACATTCTGTCGCTGGCCGCCGGCAAGGCTTACGAGACACTCGTCCGGACCAGGATCTGCGATCCTCTCGGGATGGCCAGCACCGGCATCGCCCCCTCAGATGCCATGAAGTCGAGACTTGCGCTGGGGCACGACGCCTCGTTCAGACCGACACCAAACTGGGACATCCCTACACTCGCCGGAGCAGGAGCCTTACGCTCAAGCGCCAACGACATGCTTTCATTCCTCGAAGCCCTGCTTGGACTTAAAGAGTCCAGTCTGGATGCCGCAATAAAAGCGACACTGGGAAAACGAACGCCGTCAAATCCCGGGATGGAAATCGGGCTGGGGTGGCTGATGCGTCCAAAGGCAGACTCGGAGATCATCTGGCATAATGGCGGGACCGGCGGATACCGATCTTTCGCCGGCTTCGATCCCAAGGCGCGGACAGGAGTCGTTGTGCTTTCGAATGTAAGCCCCCCTGCCGGAGTGGACGACATTGGCTTTCACCTCCTGGATCGATCGTCGCCGCTGCTGCCCCACGACTCCCCGCTCGTAGCAGCACCGCCGGAGCATCGGGAGATCACAGTCGATGCAGAGGTTCTGGAGCGCTACGTTGGAAGATACCAGTTCATTCCGGGGGTTCTGCTGACAGTTACCCGGAAGGAGGGACAGCTTTCAGGCCAACTTACCGGCCAGCCCGCCTTCGAGATCTATCCTGAAGGCGAAGCAGAGTTCTTCGTGAAGGTCACCGAGGCCCAAATCTTCTTCAAGAAGGATGAGCAGGGGAAGGTAAATGGGCTGGTACTTCGACAGCTTGGTCGCGACCAGTTCGCACGCAAACTCGGAGAGGACCAGGAGAGTCTTCCGGAGTGGTTCGGGCGCCGCGAGGTGAGTATCGACCCGGCCCTTCTCGACAATTACGTCGGCAGTTACCGACTGTCCGAAGCGGCGGTATTCACCGTCACGCGCGAGGGAAACCGGCTGTTCACGCAGCTGACAGGCCAGCAGAAGATCGAGGTATTCCCCGCAGGGGAACGGGTCTTCTTTACAAAGGTGGTCGATGCCCAGATCACTTTCGAAGTAGACGGAAAGGGGCCTGCGAAAGCCGTAGTCCTGCACCAGAACGGCCGCGATATTAGAGCGGTGCGCATCCCCTGACCGGCGGTTTCTCAGATAACGTTGAGGCTGATTCGAGAGTTGGGGAGCAGACATGATCACGGAGCGAAACAAAGAGGTTATCAGGGAACTCTATGAAAAGGTCTTCTGCGGACACGATCTGACTGCGGTGGACAGATTCATCCATGACGACTACATTCAGCACAATCCCCATGCGGCACAAGGGAAGGCCGGTTTCATCGAGTTCCACAAGTCTTTTTTCACTGCCATTCCCGACGCAAAGGCGACCATCAACATGATGGTTGCCGAAGGTGACCTTGTTTTTGTCTACAGCACTTACACGGGAACCCACACAGGGGACGGACTGCTCGGCCTTCCACACACGAACAACAAGATCGAATACGACGTCGTCGACATGTTCCGGTTGCGGGAAGGAAAACTCTGCGAGCATTGGGACGTTGCCGATACCAGGTCGATCTTCACTCAACTCGGCGCATTGGACGATCGCCGGCCCTGACGGCGCGTTACTTGAACGCGGCTTGTCCGGGGTGATATCATCGAGACATATATTCGATAACCGCTTCACGGTGGTCCGCCGGCACCGAAGCATCCTCCCGGAAGAAGAAGACAGTGGCGTTTGTAGGGAGAAAGAATCATGTCTTTGACAGCGAGTATATCGCATCTACCGCATCTCCCCTCCCCAATCCTGACGGCGTACATCGACATCAATCCCGGTAATCCCCGGAACCAGAGCACGCCGCGGGGATACATGAAGTGGTTGAAATCGACAGGACGAGCCCTGAGTGAAGAGCTGCCTCCGTCGGAGCGAAAGGCATTTGAGACGCAACTCGACAGAATCAGCCGCCACCTGAAAACGGCGGATCCCGGCAGCCGCGGCCTTGTCTTGTTCGCCGGCCCGCAGACATGGGAAGAGATCCCACTGCAGGTGGAAGTCAGGGACGAACTGCATTGGGGCAAGCCGTCTCTTCAACAGATGGCCTGGGTTCTCGATGAACACCGTTTGCGCGGTGCGGTTCTTATCGACGGCTCCGGCGCGCGGTTTTTGCGGTTCTTCCTCGGAACCATCGCGGAAGATCCGCCTCTCGAGTTTACGCTGGATATTTCCTCGTGGAGGATGCCGCACATGGTGAAGCCATCCACTTCACCAGTAGCGAAAAGAGCCGGCATAGAGCGCGACCGGGTGGCCGCTCGTATTGAGGAACAACGCAAGCGTTTTCTGAAACGGCTGTCTGACCGCATCGCCGACTGGGCAAACGAAGGACAGATAAGGCCGGTCCTCCTGGTCGGAGAAGCGGAAGAAATCGAATTCGTCGCACAGTCCATGCCCGAAGATCTCAGGGACCGTATCGCAACTCTTCCAAAGGTCCTGACCCGCATTTCTTCCGGCGAGATCAACAAGAGGCTGCAGCCTCTCCTGACCAGTTGGGAGCGAGAGTATGAGGCGGCTTTGGTCAAAGACTTGATCTCCAATGAAGGCTCATCGCACCAGGCCGTGACAGGACTTGATGAAACGCTGGACCAGATCCAGAAAGGAAATGTGCGTGAGTTGGTCGTCGCGCGCGGTTTGACCGGATCGGTTAACCAGTGTGTCAACTGTGGCTGGATCGACGCATCGGGCGGCCCGGTATGCCCGGTCTGCGGCTCCGGAAGACAAGTCCGGGCGCTGCGGACGGTTATTCCGGAACTCGCCTTGTCTCAATCGGCTGCAATAGAGATTGTCGCAGGCAAAGCGGCAAGCGACCTGCGGACCGCCGGCGGCATAGGGGCATGGTTACGCACGCCCATGGTGGCGTCTAAAGGAAGGAAAGTGTCTTAGGACCGTTCGGTTCTGATTTTGTAAATAAACCTGCCCAAGCCAAACCAACGCCCGGCCTTCCGTTCCTGTTCACGGAGCCAGCGGGCATGATACTCCTTTTCCAGTTCAAAGATCCTTTGTACGCTTCCTTTATGGTAGTCCGGATTCTTGATCGTGTTGGTATCATGCCAGCGATAGGAAAGAAGTACTTTGTTAATGAACTTGATTTTGTATTTTTTCGACAATTGCAGATTCATGTACCAGTCTTCCAGCTTTATTCCAGGCAGATACTTTCCAACCTCGATCAGGGCCCGTCTGCGGAAGAGTTTCCCATTTGTGATGTAATTCCCTTTCATCAGAGTCCGGTAGCTCCCATATTCAGGCGACGTGAACTCGAAGTCGGGACGGGTGTACTGAAGGAATTCTACGAATGTGTGAAATACCGCTCCATCAAGGCCCGTGTTATTTCTCTCGCTGTCCCAGTAGCATCTTTGCCCCGTCGCATCGATCAACTGGTTGTCGCCGACGGCCATGGCATATTTCGGATGCCTCGAAAGAAACCGGTATAGAGTTCTGATTGCATCTGGTTCGGCGACATCATCAGATGCAATAGTATAGATATAGTCGCCACGGGCCCAATCAATTGCCCTGTTCAGCGTGGTGGCCAATCCTTCATTTTGCTTTGGAATGTACTCAAATCTCACAAACCGCCGTTGACAAGGGTCCAGAAGTTCCCTGACCTTTTCATCTGTCCGGTCGGTTGATCCGTCGTTGAATATCACTAATTCCAGGTTCCTGTGGGTTTGAGCCATCACAGACTCAATGGACTGCTGCACGTAACGCTCGTGGTTGTAAGCCGGAATAACGGCGCTGACCAGATCATTCTTCATAGCTGTTCACCGCCTCTACGATTTTGACCAGTTCACTCTGTTCGAGCGCGGTATTCATCGGCAGACTCAGAACCTCATCATGAATCCTCTCGGTCAAAGGTAAAGATATGTCGTCCCAGCCATATGCCTTTTGCCGGTGGGGCGGCACCGGATAGTGTATCAGGGTCTCGACACCCTTCTCCCACAGGTATCGCCGCAGCCGGTCTCGGTTTCTGCTTCTTACGACAAACAGGTGCCAAACGTGAGAATCCTTGTCACTGCTGTACGGCAATATGATTCTTCGATTCTCGATGCTGTTGAGGTAAAAGGCGGCGATCTGTCTCCTGCGGCTGTTTTCCGAGTCGAGATGCTTCAGTTTGATGTTCAGGACAGCTGCCTGAATCTCATCCAGTCGTGAATTTACGCCCTGATACTCACTGTCGTACTTCTGAATGCAGCCATAGTTACGCAGTGCTCTGATTTTGCGGGCAAGTGACGCATCGTTCGTCGTGACTGCGCCTCCATCGGAAAGGCAACCCAGGTTCTTGGTCGGGTAGAAACTGAAAGCGGCTGCATCGCCGAGGCTCCCAGCTTTCCTCCCATTCCACGATGCGCCATGGGACTGGCAGGCATCTTCAATGACCTTCAACCCGAACCGCCGCGCAATATCGGTGATCCTGTCCATGCGGCACAGTCGGCCGTAAAGGTGGACGACCATGATCGCCTTCGTCGCGGGCGTGATCTTTTCGACGATAAGATCCGGATTGATGTTATAGCTTTCGATGTCAGGTTCTATGAGGACCGGCTCACAACCATTACGGGATATGGCCAGGATAGACGCGATGTAGGTGGTTGCGGGCGCGATGATCTGATCACCCGGCCCGAAGCCGAACGCTTTGATGATCAGGCTCAACGCATCCAGCCCGCACCCGACTCCGACGGCATACTTCGTTCCGCAGTAATCCGCAAAACTCCGTTCGAAATCCTCCAGGTTCTGGTCCAACAGATATCGTCCGCTGTCCAACACCCGCCTGATCGCATCCTCGATATCAAAACGGTACCGCTGGTTCACTTTCTGCAGGTTCAGGAATGGTATCATTTTGAGCTATAAACTCTCTGTAATCGCGGATCTGATTCTCGGGGCTGTAATATACGTCCGAAAGAACGAGCAGCACGCAATCCTTCGAAAAGTGCGACAGTTCTATCCAGATGTTTGAATCTATGTAGACGGCTTCATCCCGTTTTTCCAGCCGCATGTTCACCCTCTTGCCTCTTCCGTTATCGAGCAGAAGGCGGCATGTTCCGGACAGCGACACTATGATTTCACGCGTGTCTTTTTGGGCGTGCCGAGCCCTCATTACATCAGGGCCGACATTGAAGATGTAGAAGACCCGTTTGATATCGAAGGGGATGTTGCGGCCGTTCTCAATGGCAACAAGTTCCCCTCTATCATCGGCGTGAACGTCCAGTCTGATGATTTTGTACATGGGTCAGGCCAGCCTCAACATCTGTCGCAGTTGTGCCGGCTTCATCACCGGCCGCTGGTTTGCCTGGGCGATGACGTGAACCCTCTCGAGCAGGTCGATGTTTCTTGCAGATCTGGTGCGGCCGGCATCGTACCAGAGATTGTCTTCGAGCCCCACCCTTACCCCATAGCCCATTGAAATCGCCAGTGAATTCACGGGGAGCTGACGATCTCCGATACCTCCGAGCGAGCACAATGTGTTATCGGGAAGATCTCTGATCATAATTCCGATATGCAGCAGATCGGCCTGTGCACTGGAAATGTTGCCAAGGATAAGGTTTGCGTAATACGGTGGCTGCACGACCCCTTTCTGGACAAGATACTTGAGATAATTGACCATGCCGGCATCGAACGCCTCCGCCTCGGGCTTTATCCCGTTATCCTGCATCCGCCTGGCCAGGCTCATGATCATTTCAGGATCACTCACGCTGGCCTGCTTCTGGAAATTGAGCGAACTGAGGGTCAGGCTCCCCATGTCGGGCTTGAGATCTCCTTTGAGCTGGAGCACATCAGAGCGTTTTTCAAATTCATTGAACGTGCGACCGCTGGTGGATACGCAGATAACCAGCTCGGGAGCAAATTCGCGAATTCCGCTGATGATCTGTGCGTACACTTCTTTCTTCCAGGTGGGCTTGTGGGTTTGAGGATCCCGTGCGTGCAGGTGAACCATGGAAATTCCCAGATTGTACGCCAGCCGGACGTCCTCGATGATTTCCGCCGGCGTAATTGGCACATGAGGGTTGTCGTCCTTTGTCGGCACCATCCCGGTGGGAGCGAAATTAATGATCAGGCTCTGCATGTATCCGTCCTTGTCTGAAGATAGTCACCAACTCTCTTTGCCGGATGCCCCACGTATTTGCCGCAGTTCTCCAGATTCCTGATTACGAGTGTCCCGGCGCCGATGAGATTGCCGCTGCCGATATGAATATCATTGATTACCGTGCTGCCCATTCCGATGAAGTTCAGATCGCCTATACGACACGAACCGCCGAAAGTGCACCCCGGCCCCAGAAAGTTGTGGGCACCGATTATGAAATCATGACCGAGATAGGTGTTTTCACGAACGAAGTTGTCGTCTCCCATCCTGCCGCAGGGGCCTACATGGGTGTTGGACATGATTATGTTGTTCCTGCCCATTATCAAGTCCGGCATGACATCCGCTTTTGGGTCAATGTAATTGGCGAAATCGTAACCCTTATCTCGGGCCCGCAGGAACATATCTTTTCTTGAAATCGTTCCTGAGACTGCGCCGACATTTACTACCAGCATGTCATAGTCAGATGGCGGATACTGTCGATCAACCTCTTCGAATGCAACGACGGGCAATCCGCAGAAAGTCGCCTCTTTTATGTATCCGCGATCAGCGGTGAAACAGGCTATCTTGCACGTGTTGCTTCTTTGACTCGAGTAAAAAATGGTCCGACTCAACGGACCGATACCAAAGATGACAATGTGCGGGTTCTGGATGTCCATCGCCGTGCTCCTTCGCGAGGTCAACGGGAACGGGGTTGGAGCTGCCCGGTGAGTTCGATTCCCATTTTCCTGCATATCAGTTCGAAGGCGGCGACCGGAAATCCGACTACGTTGAAGAAACAGCCATCGATCCGGTCGATAAACAAAGAGGCAAGACCCTGGGCGCCATACGCGCCGGCCTTGTCACGGTATTCTCCGGAATCGAGATACCAGCCTATTTCAGCGGCCGACAGGCGCCTGAAGTGAACGCGAGTCCGGCTGTGTGTTGAACGTGAACGGAGGGTGCCGCACTCGACAAGAGAGACGCCCGAGATGACTTCATGCCAGCGGCCTGCAAGCCGCTTCAACATTGCAGAAGCCTCGTCCTTGTCCACGGGCTTTCCCAGGATGCGGTCGCCCGCCACGACAATCGTGTCGGCGGCGATGACGATGCCCGACCGCCGCCTTTGCGCCACATTCGATGCTTTCAGCCGCGCCACCCTGGCCGCATAGCCGGAAGGCGATTCACCCGTTGCGCGCTCGGGTTCAGCCACTCCGCTGGGATCGATTACGAAGCGCATTCCCAGATTACGCAGGATTTCGCTTCGGCGTGGTGAAGCCGAAGCCAGGATCCATTTCATCAATTGTCCCGTCGTAAGTCTTCGTGTCCTTCGTGTGTCCGTTACCGGATTCACGAAGGACACGAATGAACCGCTTTAGAACCGGTAGCGCAGCGCCACCTGCAGTGAACGAGGAGTTCCCACCGTCGAAGTAATCCTGCCAAAGGTCGGACTCGAGATATCCCCGTCAGGAATACCGAAATGAGCCCGGTTGAAGAGATTGTAGGCTTCGATGCGCAGCTGAACATTTTGCCGCTCGTTTATTGCGAAACTCTTGTAGAGCGCCATGTCCACGTTCGAATATGACGGGCCGACAAATGAATTCCGCCCGGAGCTTCCGAGGCTTCCGGCACCGGGCACCGAGAACAACGCTCTATGTTCGGGCAAGAACCAGAGTATCTGCCGCGGCTGCTTCTGAATCCTCCCAATACCATGGGAGCCCTCGTAGTCGGCATAGCTGTTCGTTCCGGCATACACTGTCTCGGCACCGGAGAAGACGCTGAATCGCCGGCCGCTTTCTTTCACCCACAGGATCGCGAAGCTCCAATCGCCGAAGACGGCGTCGGCCCATCTCGGGATCTGCGAGTCAAGGCTCCAGCTTCTTCCGAAAGGAAGCCTCTGGTCCCACGCAAAATTGAACACATGGGTTCTGTCGAAATCGCTTGGCGCTCTTCCCAGCCGCTGGAAGCTGTCTGTCGGAGTGACCAGCGCGTCGCCATCCGAAGAGAGCGTGTCAATAGACTTGCTCCATGTGTAATAGGCGCGCATGTGATATGTTCTTCCGCTCGCCCGGAATCCGGCCTGAAGTGAGTTGTACCATGACTTCCCGGTACTCGTCCCCACGATGAATTTGTCAAACTGTGGGAAATTCCGTATCAGAGTGTCGGGGACACCGGCGGCTGCGTAATTCCCGAAGTATCCTTTGTCCATGATGTCCGCGACCAGGCCGACCCTGTTCGCATCGACATTGAATCCACCAACGGCGTCAAGCGCAGCGCCTGGGGAGCCGAACACCTGCAGGAACGGGTTGGTCTCAGGTATCGGCATGCCAAGATCACGATAGGCCTGAAGCTGCCGGAATGCCGCAAGGAATTCGCCCTGGGTCTTGGTCTGGTTCAGATTCAGATACTGGAACAGGTTGCGCCCGCGCGTACCTACATACCCGACTTCGAATATGGCCCCGCCCAGGCGCTGTTCAAGCATCAAATTGAACTGATCGATCCTGGGTGCGCGCAGTTCCGGGTCAAATATCGCAATAGAGGTTGAACGGCTCAGAGGAACATCGAGCTCAGGGGGCAGAGGCTGCGGAACCTCTGGGATACCATTGCTCAGACGTGTTTCCGTCCCCTCCGCATTCGGGAATACGGTGGCGGTTTGGGAGAAGCCATAGCTGCTGGCATCTACCAGGTTTGTGACGGCCCCAATAAGGCGGTCGTAGAAAATTCCGTATCCGCCGCGAAGAACCGTTCCTCCGGTACCGAAGACGTCCCACGCGAAACCGGCGCGAGGAGCCAGCCCCCGCAGACCTTTTCTGTACCAGGAGTCGCCGGAAGCAACCCGCAGATCTGTAAGCGCCGAATCCAGGTTAAAGGATTGATCAAGTACCGACTGAAAGCCATTCACTTCTTTTGGAACGGAACTGAGTTCAAAGCGCAATCCGAGATTAAGGGTAAGGTTCGACCGGATCCGCCAGTCGTCCTGTATAAACCCGGAGAATTCGTTCGACGTAAAGGCGCGCTCCCTCGGAGTCCCGGCAGGAAACACAGTTGTCAAACTTGAATTAAACGTCTGGCCCACACTCTCGATCCTGCCGAGCAGGTCGTTATACAGTCTCTCGAAAGTCTGCCGGTCGCGTGTCGATATCTCCAGCTGCTCTGAAGGACCGACCGCAGACGATGGCGCGTTTCCGAAGCCGGTGTCGAAAGTCACGTTGGGATATGTGCCGCTGAAATCGACCGTCTCGAGCCGCACCCGCCGGTAATCCACTCCATATTTAAATACATGGCTGCCTTTGCCATGCGACATGCTGTCGGCGATTTCAAACACCCGGGAACCCTGGGAACGGGGAAAAGAGGGATCCAGCGGATTCGTCCAGGAATTCGCCAGGAGCATCGGTCCTGCACTACGGGCATCCCTGTTCAGGTCTGTCTTGGGACGCAGAAATCCTATCCGGAGTTCGTTGACCATCCGGGGATTGATGGTCCAGTTTGATCCAACGGTCACTCCCCAGAAACTCTGTTTGATGGTGCCCGACGGCTGATTCGGGAATGGAGCATCCGCACCGCTGAACACGTCGGTGCCGTCGGTCCGGTCCCAGTTCATGCGCAGGAAAAGCCTGTGACCTGCGTTCAATTCATGGTCGATCCGGGCGGCAACCCTTTCCTGCTCGAGATAGGTGCTGTTGTTGAAGCTGAATCCACCCGTGTTGAGTCCGTCTCCGATCAGGGTATTGTTGGGACTGGGGAGAGCACTCAGAATCGAAGCCACGGCAGGATCAATCCCAAGCCCGAGAGGATCGTTTGCACCAATGTCGAACGACCGCACGGTATCCCGGTCGTTGGGGGCGGTCCACCGGAATATGCCGGCTTTCGCCTCGGGCGTGAGCACGAGGCGGTTACGGCTTACCTGGCGCCTGTCCCGGTTACCTTCGAAGTTCGCAAAGAGAAGGGTCTTGTCTTTGAATACCGGTCCGGAGACAACGGCGCCGAATATGTTCCTCGTCATGCTCGGGCGCGGGAGTCCGGCGGCGTTGACGAAGAAATCGTTGGCATTCAGGTTCGTGTTCCTGAAGTAATCGTATGCAGTCCCGGACCAGGACTTGCTTCCGGGCCGTGAAAGAACGACGAACTGGCCGCCGCCCGACCTGCCGTACTCCGCCTTCCCGCCCGAGGTTACGATCTGGATTTCCGAGACGATTTCCGGATTCAGACGGACGACTGAAGAGTCGAGCGACGGGTTGACGGGATCGGCAACCGAGATTCCGTCCATCACGACGCTGTTCATCGCAGGCCTTGTCCCGTTGACCGTTGATCTCCCCTCATTCCCTCCGTCTATCTGGACGCCGGGCTGATACATGACCTGTGACAGCGGATTGCGGTCAATGAGAGGACGGGCCAGCAGCTCTTCCTGCGAAAGGGCCCCGGAGTTCTCTGAATCATGTATTCTGGTGGTTTCGTATGTCGAAAGATCTTCGTCGATGGCGGCAGCCTCGATCGTGAAGACCTGCTCGACGGTGCCGGGCATCAGCAGCGCTATGCTCCGGCGCATGACGTTCTTGAATCCTTTCGCCTTGAGAGTCACTGAGTACTGTCCCGGAGGCAAAGCCAGAAACCTGTAGTGCCCGTTTTCGTCGCTGACCGCTTCGAACTCGCGTCCACTCTCCTCTTGCACGGCGGTCAGGACTGCTCCAGGAAAAAGATTCCCTGCAGGATCCCATACTGTCCCTTCGAGGATTACCGACCCGGTCTGAGCCGAAAGCGTCAATGAAAAAGCCAGGATAATTAATATGAAGGATACATATCTGATGGCGTTATTGGATAAGACTCGAGTCACTCCACACCTCCTCAAGTGTTCTTCATTCAGGCACTGTCGCGGCGTGCGCAGAGCAGAAACATGTGATCAACGACAGTCCCTGGCCCACGATTCTCACCGACCTGCTTCTGAATTCGGCGGATGCGGGCGAGCGAACAAGCACACTCGTCTTAAACTGACGAGATGCGTTGGACATTCTTACACCAACCGGGATCTTTTGTCGATAGCAGCGAGGTGTCCGCCTTAAAAAAGGAGTCAAGGCTCCACATCACCTTTTTCATTCATTTTCGGCCTATTCGTATATAATGAGCCGCGATTTTGAAAAATGATTGAGATAGCTCAGTCTCAAATCTTGGGAAATCTGTGGCTGTTCTTTCGTCAACCCGGATCCCGGACTTAATAATCGGCCGCTGCTCTTATGCGGTGCTGTTTCATGGAGAGTCATATGCGTTTCCGGTCCGTATTCACTCTTTCCTTTATTTCCTTACTTCTCTGGTGCTCCTGCGTGTTTGCGCAGAAACGCGTCGACAAGACCGTCAACCCTAACGCGGGAGTGATAACCAACACAGCCGATATCTATGATCCGGCGACCGGCGCCATAACTCCCGTTGCCCGGACGATGACGGTTGCGAGAGAACACCATGTTGCCGTCCCGTTGCCCGGAGGCAAAGTCTATATCGCAGGTGGATACAATAATCGTTATTTGAGATCCGCGGAGTTGTTTGATCCGCAAAACGGATTTACCCGGACAACGGCTTTGAACAGTGACAAGGCCGGGCCTCTGGCGATCCGACTCCATACAGGTTCAATTCTGGTGGCGGGAGGCTTCGACGGCAATTATCTCACCAGCGCGGACATCTATGATCCATCGAGCCAGGCCGTTACGGTTGTAAAAGGACTCAATCACGCCCGGGAGAATGCTACCGCCACGCTGCTGAGCAACAATACCGTCCTGGTCACGGGCGGATTCAATGGCGGGTTCCTCAACAGTGCGGAACTCTTCAACCCCAACAGCCAGGATTTTACGCTTCTGGCAAGCCCGATGCTTTCAGCGAGGGAAGGTCACACCGCAACCCTGCTCCCCGACGGGAAAGTACTGATCGCCGGCGGCTGTAGAAACGCCGAAGGCAGCACTTCATCATGCAGCGATTACCTGAACACGGCCGAGATTTTCGATCCTGCGACAAACCAGTTCACCGCGACGGCGGGAACAATGACAGCAGCACGACACGGCCACAGCGCGACTTTGCTGCCGGACGGAAAAGTACTGATCGCCGGTGGGAGGAATTCGACTTCCGTGCTGAGCAGCGCCGAGATCTATGATCCCGCTGCCGGAACCTTTTCGGCAACGGGGAGCATGACGGTCCCGCGCACAGGCCATACCGCGAGCCTCAGCAACGGAAAGGTTCTTGTGGCCGGAGGCTCTTCGGACGGAATACTGAACAGCGCCGAAGTCTTCGCAAACGGTGCTTTCACCCCGCTGTCGACAACAATGGCGTCGGCAAGGCTTCTGCACACGGGAACGGTGCTTGACGACGGCCGTGTCCTGCTGGCGGGAGGGCGGAACGCCGATCTCTTGACCTTCGACGTCAATTACCGGATGGCTGCAGACAATATCGCGCCCAACATACTGTTCTCAGCAGATTCCCAGACCGGGTTTGTCCCTTATGCCGGATCAGGCGTTATTCTGGCTTTCTCGACCACGACCGGAGAGGTGATTGAAAGGATCGCGACGGGCGGCAATCCCGCCTTCCTGACTCAGCTCGATGCAGGAAGGTTCGCGGCAGTTTCAGTTTTGGACAACAGAATATTCGTCGTAAACATGGATACGTTCTCGGTTGAGCAGACGTACGCGTTTGACGCGGGTTTCGGTTTCGGCAGTTTGCTCACTCTCTCTCCAGACCGGACCACCGGATACATCTCGTCGACCGCGACGGGAACCGTCATCAAATTCAGCACATCGTCCGGACAGGAACTCGGAAGATTGGGAGGGCTTGTCACGCCTGCCCAGATCACGCTCACAAATGACGGCAACACGCTCATGATCGTGGACACGACTGCAAACGAGGTGGTTTTCGCAAACGCCGGATCCATGACTTCCAAATTCAAAATGAGGCCGCAGGACATCTATCCGACTGCCACCTTCACGATCTATAACAAGCCGGTGTTGAACGCCGATGGGACACTGGGAGTAATCGGCAGCCAGGACACCTTTACACACGAGGACGACAGCAGAACCAGCGGGCTCTTTGTGTTCAATCCGGCGACGGGAGAGATCCTGGGAACACATCAGATTGGACATCTTCCAGGCTATACGACGCTCTTGCGCGACCCGGTCAATGGAGATAAGTGGTTGATTCTTTCCACAAATGCCACAACCCTGATCCCCACCGCGGATTTGAACGTGTCGACGGTTCACCAGAGCTACAGGAGCAACCAACTGCCCTCCTCGAATGTCGCATTTGTCGACACAAATCCGAGGTACGTTTACTACACTTCATCCACCGATGACCTCCTGTTCGAGCACGACATTGTCCGCAACAAAATCGTCGGAGCCACCGTGGTCGGAGACCGGCCGAATTTTCATGTTGATCAGGCATCAAGCCTCGCCATCACTCCTGACGGAATCCGTATCGCGGTTGTGAACTTCACGAGCAACGAGATTGATCTTCTTGTTGATTCGACTCTGCTCCGGCAAACGAAAATCATCAGCGAGAACGATCAGTTCACAGGTCTTTCGATACTGAACCTGGCTGCATCCCCCACTACAGTCTGGGTGTCCGCGCTTCAGAACAACGGGAGTCCATTTTCGGCTTCGGGCCGACCGAATGCGGCCGAGCTCACGCTGGACGCAAATGAACAGAAATCGCTGGACGTCGCCCAATTGTTCGATTTTTCTTCGTTCACCGACAGGACCGGGCGTCTGGAAATTGAAGCAGAAACGCCGAGCGTTGCTGCCTTCAGCGCAACCGGGCGCGTCCGTGCCGAGTTTCTGAATTCGTATACCAGCAGTCTTCAGGGGATTTCGTTCTATCCTGATCACCGGGATCAGCTGCACGACTTCATCATTCCGGAGCTTTCCATGGTGGACGGATCGAACGCCGAGATCACCATAGTCAATCCCAATTTCAGCACGTCGAGCTACCTTCTCAACCATTACAGCACTGACGGAAGCCTGCTCGAAAGTGCAGTTGCTCAGCTGTCGCCCCTGAACCGTGAGGCTAAGAGTGCAGCAGAACACATCTCTTCGGACCTGGCGTCCGGACAGATTCTGCTCGTGGGCGGCTCATCTGGCAACGACATCATGAACAGCGCAGAGATCGTGAGCAACGGCACCTCGTCTTCGGCCACAAGCGGTTCGCTGGCCGAGCCGCGCGAGGGCGCTTCTGCAACTCCGCTGCTCGACCTGAAGATACTTGTCGCCGGCGGCAAGAATCGATCGGGAGTACTCAAGACGGCCCAGCTGTATGATCCCATCGATAAAGTTTTTTTGACTCTCCCGGGAACCATGAACTCGGAACGGTACCGGCATACCGCGACCTTGCTGCTGGACGGACGAGTGCTGTTGGCAGGAGGACAGAACGCACAGTCGATAAGCGGCACAGCCGAGATTTTCGATCCTGCAACAGGGGGATTCTCGGCAGCCATCCCGATGACTTCAGCGCGGGATTCCCATACCGCGACCAGGCTTCCTGACGGAACGATCCTGATCACTGGGGGAATCGACGGCATCTCCATTTCCGCCACAGCGGAGACTTTCGACCCGGCCACCTCGACCTTCACCGCTACCGGGAGTATGAGGAGGAACCGTGCCTTTCATACCGCGGTCCTGCTGCAGGACGGAAAGGTCCTGATCGCCGGCGGCTACAATGGCACCTACCTCAACTCCGCCGAACTGTACGACCCGGCAACCAGATCTTTTATCCCGATCGCTCCAATGGTCGTACCGCGCAGCGGTCACTCCGCAGCGCTGCTTCCCGACGGGAGAGTTCTGATCGCCGGAGGGATGAATTCGTCGGGCGCGACCAACCTAGCCGAGATCTACAATCCCGTCTCCGGAAGCTTTGTTCTTGCCAACGGAGAAATGTCGGAAGCACGCGTCTGGCATTCCGCGACCCTGATCATCAATGAGGCAGACCGCAACCAGGACAAAGTGCTCATCGCGGGAGGGAACAACGGCAGCGAGACCAGTGGAACATTCGAAGTTTACAACCCGATAACCGGCGTCTTCGAACGCTCCGCCAGCTTGAACGGATCGCGCCAGCGGCACGCCGCGGTTGGGCTGGTAAGCTCAAACCAGGGATATTTGAGGATTAAAACGAATGTCGGAGTGCTTGCTACCGAGATCTACAATAACGGCGGTACCGATGCTTCCCTTCACGCCATCAACGTGGAAAAGCATTCCGGAATATCGACGCTCTACTCGCCGCAGTTCACTATCCTTGAGGACTATCAGACTCTGGTCAACATCATCAACGCGCACCAGCGGGATGCGGCGACAGTAACCCTGACTCTACATGCCTCCAACGGGATTGTGATGGGAACTCCGTTGACGGTAACCCTCCCGAAGAACGGCCAATTGAAAGGAAACCTGTGGAACCTGTTCCAGAATGATCCGTCTTTGCTCAACCAGACCGGATGGCTGGAGGTTTCAAGCACGAAAAATTTCATCGTAGGAACCGTTTCGTTCACGAACCCGAACAGCACCTTCCTGACAAGCTTTCATCTCTCGGGCCACCCGCTGACCGACTTTGTCTACCCGCTGATTTCCGAAGATGCGTCGTACGAAACAGAACTGTCGCTGCTCAATACGAGCGGAGCCGAGGCCACCGTCGCCCTTGAATTGTGGCCGTTGGCCGGCGGTACCGCTCCGGCGTCGACCGCGACAATCACGATCGCCAACGGAAGCAACGTCATCGCCAAGGTAAGTGAACTCTTCCCGGGACAGCAGCACCGCACCGCGAACATCAGGGTGCGTTCGACGCAGCCGCTCCACAGCTTCGCGATCATCGCTGATCGGGGGGATAGGTTCATTTCAGCGGTTCCGCCAGTCCAGATGCCGGGAACGGAGTAAGGGATTGGAGCAGATATTCGCAATTCTACTTTCGCTCCACCGCGGGACATCCGATAACAGCGATTGGGTTATTGGATGTCTCGCCGGGGCGTGGCCGAAATTGCTGGGCGACAGGCTGGCGGCGGTATGCCGCCCGGCCGCGTTCAGGAAGCCCGAGTTGGTTATCGAGCTTACCGACAAAACCTGGGAGGAAGCTGTTACGAGCATCAAACCGGAACTCCTCGAGAAACTCCGGGTCGTTACATCCGGTTTGATTCAGTCCATCTCGGTAAGAACAACACCCCAGGGTTAGTCCGGAAGCTGTGTCGTCACTGGCGCAGCAGAAGGAATGAAATCGTTACCCCCCCGAGAACCGGGCTTTTCTGCCCCGGCAAGACGCAGTTCAGCTCACTTCCGGCGAACGACAGCAGACACGTCGTGTAGTCAGGCAAGAAGAGCGGCCAATTGCTTGTGAAGATCCATTTCCGGTTCTTTGCACTATCTGGATTTC
>JAAYAM010000037.1 GCA_012719355.1 Acidobacteriota bacterium | reverse complement strand
CGCCTGGTTCAACGATCGTACGGTTTTGCGGCCGGCCTGCAGTATTTCCTCCACCCCCAAGGGCCTGTCCGTCTTTCCGAATATCTCCTGGATCGCGTGCCGCTGATTCGTCATCCTTTTCATCTGTGCCATCCCAATAGACGTCTTTCATTATTGCTTACCGCGCCTTAGCTCGCAATAAGATGTTGACAATCAAGGTTGTATGTGAAAAATGCAAATGCATTTGCAACAGGGGGTCGCGCGAGTGCAGAGTTATATGGAGGTTGTATCGAGGGTTGTTCTGGCATTCGTCCTTGCCCTGGCGGGCGGTGCGATCAGTGCTGTTGCCGCCATATCGCACCGGCGTTTGTGCGACATGATCAGTTTCGCCGCAGGAACGCTCCTGGGCGTCACGCTCTTTTCCCTCCTGCCTGAGATCTCGCAAAATCTGGCCGTTCCGCACGTGCTGATCGGGCTTGGATCAGGCTATCTGGTCTTTATGCTCATCAGTCGCTACGTCTTTCATGTCTGTCCGGCATGTGCCGCGAGCCACTTTGACGAAGCGACTACCCACCGGTTCAATGAGATCGCGTCGGCTATGATCATCGCGCTCGGTCTGCACAGTACTCTGGACGGCATCGCGGTTGTCCTGGGGGAAGGACCGAAAATGGCCTCAGGTTTTGAACTCTCCCTGCTCGTTGCCATCTGTGTGCACAAGGTGCCGGAGGGGTTGGCATTGTGCGCCCTTCTGCTGGCGGCCGGCCTCCCGAGAGGCACTGCCCTGCTTTGGGTGGCCGCAGTAGAATCGACTACGCTCCTCGGCGGAGCCATCGGAATCTGGATTGCGCCCCAGGGGATCTGGCTGGACATGATCCTGGCCCACGTCGGCGGGGGATTTGTATTTCTCGCAATTCACGCTGTCTTCGGCGAACTCTCAAGACACAATTCAAAACGCGTTTACGCGAGCTTCAGTGCCGGCATCCTTCTCATCGGCGCCCTGGATCTGGTACTGCATCATTATCTCCGGTAAGGGCGGAATGACAGTTCCTGCTGTCCTTGCGGTTGATCGCTCCGTTTGCCCTGAGTATGATTAACGTCACTAAACTTCCAGCCATCAGCATATTTGACATTTATTCTGACAGGAGGAGCACAATGCGGACGAAGGTTCTCGCCATAGCCGTTTTACTGTTGTTGCCTGCGATCGCCACCGCCCAGGGCGGCGGAAAGAGCACGTGCGACCGAGCGTGCCTGGAGAGATATATCGATCAGTACCTTGACGCAATGCTGGCTCACCAGGTGAGCGGCAAGCTTTTTGCAAAGAACTGCAGGTTTACGGAAAACGGAGTGGAGTTGCCGCTCGGAAACGAGGGGCTCTGGGCGAGCATGGTTGGGAAAGGGACGTACAAGTTCTACGTTCCTGATGTGGAGACGCAGCAGGTGGCTTTCATCGGGACGGCTCGTGAAGAATCTGAGAAACCCGGTGAAGGGACTCCTGTCGCTCTCGCGATACGGCTGAAAATAAGAGAGGGTCTTATTACCGAGGCTGAGCAGCTGGTGATCCGGGGAACCGGCGGAATGTCCGGCGGAGGCTCGATGCCGAGTGCAGCCGTAAGCATTGAGAAGGGAGGGGCGCCTCACAGGATTTACTCAGAGGTCATTCCGGAAGCAGAACGGCCTTCACGCGAAGAGCTGATCAAGGTCGCCAACATGTATTTCACGGGGATGCAGAAGAACGACGGCAAAGGAGTGTATCCATTCACGGATGACTGCGAGCGGCTTGAGAACGGAATGCAGACGACTAATGTTCCGTTGAAGTCCGGCGAGAAAAAGCCTGATCCCAAGACCTCCACTAGTTACTCTGTCTCGTGGAGCTGCAAGGAGCAGTTTGAATCAGGACTGCTTCATTTCGTGTCCCGTATCAGGGATCGACGTTTTGTGGCGGTGGACAGGGAGCGTGGGCTTGTATTCGCGTTCGGCTTTTTCGACCATAGTGCAGGCCGGACTCGACATTTCAAGGCGCCGGACGGCCGTGAAGTTGTCTCCGGGCCGGTAGAGCCCTGGACTTGGCAGATTGCGGAGATTTTCAAGATCGAGAAAGGCCTGATACGCCGGATCGAAGCCGTACTTCTCCGTTGTCCTTATGGGATGAACTCTGGATGGAGCACCTACGAGCAGGGAATGTCGGATGAGATTCAGATAGTGTATTAGGTGGAGCAGGTTCCCGGCAAGGAGGCGGTCATTGGCCGGGAACCTGAAACATGCGCCGGAAATCACACAGCCACGCAGGCCGCATTTCTCACCCGCGCCGCGGCCTCTTCGCGCAGTTTGAACTTCTGCACCTTGCCGCTTGAGGTCAACGGGTATGATTTGGTGAAGAATATGTATTTCGGAATCTTGTACCTTGCGATCTTGCCGCGGCAATAATCCTGGATTTCGCTGGCTTCCAGGTTGCTGCCTTCCTTCAGCTGAACGAAGGCAGCCGCCTCCTCTCCGTATTTCTCACTTGGTACGGCAACTATCTGGACGTCCTTGATATTCGGGATCTCCCGCAGAAAGTCCTCCACTTCTTTTGGATAAATGTTTTCGCCGCCCCGAATAATCACATCCTTCAGTCGTCCCGTGATCCTGATGTATCCTTCCTCATCTTCGATCGCCTGATCTCCGGTCCTCAGCCAGCCATCGGGGCTGATTGTCTCGGCTGTCTCCTGCGGCATTTTGTAGTATCCCTTCATCGTGTTGTAGCCGCGCGAACAGAGTTCTCCCTGCTTGCCTGGGGGGAGAGTCTGCCCCGACTCCGGATCGATGATCTTTACTTCCACTCCCTCGAACGGTTTTCCTACCGTCGAGACGCGCACATGGATAGGATCATCCGTCCTGGTTTGCGTGATACCGGGGGATGCTTCGGTCAGCCCGTACACTATCGTGATTTCACTGCAGTGCATTTTTTCCATCACCTGCCGCATCACCGGCTCAGGGCAGGGAGAGCCTGCCATGATTCCGGTCCGGAGAGATGACATGTCGAACATGTTGAACATGGGATGGGTCAATTCTGCTATGAACATTGTCGGAACCCCGTAGACGGCGGTGCACCGTTCCTTCTGCACGACGGCAAGGACCATCAGGGGATCAAAGGTCTCGAGCGGCACCAATGTCGCTTCGTGCGTAAGAACGGCCATGACCCCGAGGGTGATGCCGAAGCAGTGAAAGAGCGGGACAGGGAGGCAGAGACGATCCTCGTCGGTGAAGCGCTGGCGTTCCCCAATGGAAAAACCGTTGTTGATTATGCCGTAGTGGGTGAGCATCACTCCTTTGGGAAAACCCGTGGTTCCTGAAGTGTACTGCATGTTCACCGTGTCGTGGGGGCTCAGGTTGTTCTTGATCCTGGCGAACGAGTCTTCGTCGATCATGTCCGACAGCTCCATAACCTCCGTCAGGCTGTACATCCCACGGTGACGGTGAGGTCCCATATAGATGACACTCTTCAGATTTGGAAACCGCGCACTCCGGAGCGAACCCTTCGGTGTGGTTTTCAGCTCCGGGACGAGCTCGTACAGGGCTCGAACGTAATCGTTGTCGCGATAGGCGTCTATGAGAAACAACGCCTTCATATCAGACTGCCTGACGACGTACTCCAGTTCGGACGGTCTGTAGCTCGTGTTTACGGGTATCAGGATCGCGCCTATGCGCGCAGAGGCAAAGAAGACCGTCAGCCAGTCCGGCACGTTCGTCGCCCAAATTCCGACGTGATCCCCTTTCCCTATGTCAAGCGCGAGCATCCCCTTTGCCAGGGTATCGACCCGATGGTTGAATTCGCTATAGGAATATCTCAGATCCCTGTCCGAATAAATGATTGCGGGACGATCAGGATGTCTCCGTGCGGTCCGCTCGAGCAAATCACCAACTGTGCACTGAAGAGATTCTCTCACTTCTCCCCCCCTTACGTATGAGATTTGCTATGTTGCCCTCGCGACAGGCCATCACGCAAGCACCTTTTTTCTCTTATTTGCATCCTGATCAGACGGCGGATTTCCGGAACGACGGGGATATAATGGTCGAATGAAACGGTCGGGATTCGCTGATCTCCCACTCCATGGAGGACGGGTGCCATCTTGGCTTTCAGACCGAATGGTCAGATTGGGAAGCGCCATTGTGGAAGCCATACTGCTTCATTACGGGCACTCTGAGCTCCTTTCAAGGCTTGCGGATCCTTTCTGGTTCCAGGCGCTCGGGTCGGTAATGGGCATGGACTGGCATTCGTCCGGGATCACCACCTCCGTCATGGGGGCGCTCAAGCGTGGACTGTCGTCAAAAAGTGACGAGCTTGGCCTCTACATATGCGGCGGCCGCGGACGGCACTCGCGGAACACCCCTGGAGAATTGAGAGCCGTTGCTGAGCGCACATCGCTGGACGGTGACGAACTGGTTCGAACCAGCCGACTGACCGCCAGGATTGACAACAACGCTATCGCGGACGGTTTCCAGATCTACCTGCACACTGTGGTTCTGAGCGCCCGGGGAGAATGGGCAGTCATCCAGCAGGGGATGAACCAGCAGACAGCCATGGCGCGCCGTTATCACTGGCATTCCGCTTCTGTGCGTGACTTCGTTTCCGAACCCCATACTGCAATCGTCGGCGATCACCAGGGTACGATTATCAATCTCGTGGACTCCGATGCAAAAGAGGCGCGGGATGCAATGCTGCACCTTTCGAGGGAGAATCCGGATAATACTCTGGCTGAAGTACGGAAACTTGTCGTTCCGCGTCGCCACGAAGTACGTGCACAGGACGTGGATCTGAAGCGCCTCGGATCGGTGCTGGCCCTGGCGTACGAGCGCGACCTGCGTGATTTCGCATCGCTTCTGCTCGTTGAGAATCTGGGACCGCGAACGTTGCAGTCTTTGGCACTCATCGCAGAAGTCGTACATGGCGCTCCGACACGGTTTTCGGATCCGGCCAGGTTCTCGTTTTCTCTGGGAGGAAAAGACCGGCATCCGTTTCCAGTGCCGATCAAGACGTATGACGAGTCGATCTCGGTTCTGCGCACATCGCTGGACGCGGCAAGAGTTGACGGCAGGGAGAAACTTGACGGATTTCGCAGGCTGGAACGGTTTGCCAGGCAGATCGAAAATTCTTTTGAACCGCGCGCCGATTTTGATGCCACTATTGCACACGAATTCAAAATTTCTCGGGGGCTTGGAGGGAGAAGCGTCATCGATGACATGAAGAAGCGGCGCAGACGTCCGCGTTCACCGCAACTGTCGTTGTTCGATAGATAATTTCAGTGCCCGGATTGCAGATGGATCTGTGGCCCTACCGTCGGAGGAGAAAGATGAGAATTCTGGGAATCGTAGGGAGTCCAAGGAGAAACGGCAACACCGAGATTCTTATGCATGAAGCTTTGAAACCGGCTACCGATTCGGGGTGTGAGACTGAGATGTTCTTCCTTTCCGAGAGAGAGGTGGCCCCCTGCGACGCCTGCGGCATTTGCTTCAAAACGGGATCATGCGTCGTAAAGGACGATATGCAGGAGTTGTACGGAATGATGGCACGGGCGGACGGCATCATCATAGGAAGCCCCGTCTATTTCGGTAGCGTGAGCTCGCAGGCCAAGGCCGTCATGGACCGGACCTTTGCGCTTTTGGCGAAACGCTCTTTGCAGGACAAAGTCGCCGGTGCTCTTGTGGTTACACGGAGGGTGGGCGCGATACAGGCCCGATCTCTGATTTACTCCTTCTGTATCGCTCACGGCATGATGGTGGCGGGTGGAGCCATAGGCTACGGACGGGAGCCGGGAGATGTACTCGAAGGAGTGGGCGGCGGCATAAACATGTCGGCAGTAGACGAAGCGCGGCTGCTCGGCAAGAATGTGGTGCGGCTGGCCGGTCGCCTGTCCGGTGACGCCTCATCTTGATATTGATGGGTCCCCTATTTCAATGAGTTTGAGGGGCTCCATCCGCCGTCGACACAAAGAACTTCGCCCGTTATATAACTCGCATCGTCTGATGCCAGAAACAGGGCAGCCTGAGCGATTTCTTCCGGTTCCGCAAGCCGGCCGAGAGGAACCATGTCGGAAATCCCTCTTTCGATTGCCGGATCTTTCCAGAATTGTAAATTGAAGTCGGTCTTGACTATGCCGGGCGCTATCGCGTTGACCCTCACCCTGCACGAAGCAAGTTCCAGGGCGAACTGCCGTGTCATCATTATTATTCCCGCCTTTGACACCGGATAGGCGCCGGCCCCCGCGCCAGGCATCAGGCCGACCCGGGAAGAGATGTTGATGATGCTTCCCTTCTTCTGCCTGATCATAATCTCGGCTGCAGCCTGGCAGCAGAGGTAAGTCCCCTTGAGATTCGTGTCAATCACCCTGTCCCAGTTTTCTTCGCTGCATTCGACCAAAGTCTCGCCTGGGATCCAGACTCCCGCGCAGTTGGCGAGAATATCTATTCTGCCAAACATGTCGTTGGTCTCCTGGATCATCTTCGCAACTTCTTTCCGATTGGAAACGTCGATCTGAAATGCGAGCGCATGGGATCCGAGTTTTTCGAGCTCTTCGGCTGTCTGATCAAGAAGCCCGTCCGCGGCCTTGTCACAAATCGTGACATTCGCCCCGGCGGCCGCAAATGCGCGGGCTATTGCCCTGCCGATTCCGCGCCTCCCGCCGGTTACGATCGCTGATCTGCCTGCCAGGATGTTGTCTTTCATACTATCTCCGCTCCTCTGCCGGCAGCCTGCATTCGAAACTGGCGGCGTCGTTTGTGCTGCCCACCCCCTTGTAGCCGGCGACCTGCGGATACGGACAGAGCGGGCGCGTCATATCCACTCTGGCGCTGCTGTCGGTCCGGAAAACCATTATCTTGTCCGGAGCTTCTCCTGCTTCCCGCCACCGTTCCATCGCCGCCATGAATCCTGCCTGGTCCGGTCCCGTGCCGCCGCTGCAGTGGCCGACGCCGGGCATCATAAAGAGCCGCAGCCAGTCATCCTGCTTCGGACCCATCAATTTGAGCACGTTCGAGTAATAGTTGATCGTGTTCTCAGGGGCAATTCCGAAGTCGTCCCAGCCATGATACAGAAGCAGTTTTCCACCGCGTGCCTTGAACTTGCTCAAGTCGGGATCGACTGCGTTAATGAATCCGGTTTTTTCGTCGGCTAGTTTCGTGTCGCGGTCGGTCTCAAATGTTCTCCAGTCCCAATCCGGATCCTGATAGGTCAGCTGGAATGTGCCCACCGAAATCGGGGAAGGCTGTTTGCCATGTAGCATGATCCAGCTATGTTCGCTACCGGGTGCCTTTCCGGGAAATATGATCTCCCCCGATTCGAACCTTGTCGGCGCATACACGTTCTTTACCGTTTCGACCTGGGCTGCCGTAAGACAATCGTTCGCATCATCGCCGCGGCAGAGCAGGCGTGTCGGGTCATAGCTGCACTTCTGGGGATCCTGTATCAGTCCGTCCTTTACGCCGTCGTTCCCGTCGCAAGCGGCCAGGACAGCTTTGTTCAGGAGTGCAAGCTTCTCCGCCGGGACCCGCTTTGAATCGTCCTTCAGTACAGGGACGGTGATGGCCATGTCTGAAGCGTGAAGATGACTGTGGAAGTTTGCGGGAGCCCCCGCGATGATTCCGTCAAAATCCTCAGGATAACGTTGCGCTTCCATCAGCCCCTGTCTGCCTCCCGTCGAGCAGCCATTCCAGTATGAATACGCCGGCTTCTGTCCATAGAAGGCGGTGATGATCGCCTTGGAAGTCACGGTCATTTCATGGACTGCGCGGTACGCGTAATCGACCACTTTTTCAGGATGTCCTATGCCGAAGAGCGCGTTTCCTCCCTTATGTCCCGTGTCGGTCGAAGCGGTGGCATATCCTTCCCGCAGTGCCAAGGCCATTGCGGGGAAGCTTATCGCGCCGGCCCAACCTCCGTTCCCGACAGCCTGGAATTTGCCGTTCCAGGTTTCGGTCGGCAGCCATACCTCGATTTCAATGTGAGAATCGGGCGATGGTGTCAAGGTCGCAGCTACCCGGCAATGAGCGGGTAATTGCATCTGGGCTTGTGATGGACCGTTCTGTGGAGTTCCTGCGGTGGGTTTGTACGGGCCGGAGGGAATTGACTCGACCGCCGCAATGTTTACGGCGGGAAGTGAAAGGTTATTCAGATCCTCACATTGAAGTGCCGCGGTCAGAGCAAGGAGTAACGCGAATTGGCTGATCATGGTGTGATCTCCCGTGTGTCCAAGACAGGACGACGTCAGTCAAGGCCTACAGATTCTGTTTGTCAAAAGCGTTGTCTTGTAGATTATAATCGCTTCCCGCAAATGACACCCTCCTGAATCTCCAGGAGAAGAGGTCATCATATATTCCGGATGGGAGCTTACTATGGGTATATCGCGTCGTTGGTTGAGTGCAGCAACGGTGTTGATGTTATTGGTAACCGGCATCTTCGCTCAGGATCAACAGGAGTATCAGCCGCAGGTAGGACAGCCCGGCAAAGATGTCGTATGGGTGCCGACTCAGCAGGACCTTGTCGACCGCATGCTGAAGATGGCGAAGGTAACGCCGCAGGATTTTGTCATAGATCTGGGTTCGGGCGATGGCCGGACCGTTATCACTGCGGCTAAACTCGGAGCTAAGGCACTCGGCATCGAATACAACCACGACATGGTGGAGTTGTCGAAAAAGAATGCCGCCAGCGCAGGGGTGAACGGAAAAGCAGAGTTCATTGAAGCGGATCTCTTCCAGAGCGATTTTTCCAAGGCCAGCGTTATTACAATGTTCCTCCTTCCGGATATCAATCTCAGGCTGCGGCCCAGACTTCTCGACTTGAAGCCTGGGACTAGAATCGTCTCCAACAGCTTCGACATGGGGGAATGGGAAGCGGATGATACCATCAGGAGTGACGAGTCCTGTACTACATGGTGCACCGCCTACCTCTGGATAGTTCCGGCGAAAGTCGAAGGGAAGTGGCGTCTTCCTGACGGGGAGCTTACGCTGAAACAGGAGTTTCAGAAAATCAGCGGAACCCTGGTTTCGGGGAACAAGAGCATTCCTGTTGCCGGGACATTGAAGGGCGAGCAGATCTCGTTCACAGCAGGAGACGCCGAATATACGGGACAGGTCAACGGCGATAGAATCTCGGGCACGATGAAATCGGAAGCATCCAGCACATCCTGGCATGCGGAGAAGTAACGACCTCCGGCAGCCTTCAACTGCGGCTGAATTCGTCCACCAGCTCATCGCAGGTTCGCACGATATCGTCGATCTCGTCCGGCGTAATATCGTCCAGGTGAACGCCGGCAATGACGCAGGCACGGCGTTTAAGGCGTTTGCACAGCTTATATGCCGCCTCACGTGCAATCACGTCATCGCTGTGCCCGGGGCTTGTAATTACCGAAGTGGAGGCACGACCCTCCTCCACGCTGTACTCGGCCACTGCTACTGCTCCAAGGTGCCCCTGCTCATTGAAGATGCAGACGATCAGGTCGTTTCCGATGGTCTGAGTCGAAAGACTCACTTTCATCCGTCCGGCGCCTTTGGTGAACAGCATCACGTTGTTTCGGTACCCCATCGTGCAAACAGGTTATGTTCTATGCCGAAAAGATCGAGCGCTTTGCCGACCGAATGGTCGACTATCTCCTGAAGTGACTGCGGCCGGTAATAGAAGGCGGGGACGGGCGGCATCACAGTTGCCCCCATTTCGGTGACGGCCACCATGTTCCTGAGGTGCCCCAGGTGAAGAGGCGTCTCTCTTACGACCAGAACCAGATGGCGACGCTCCTTGAGCGTGACATCCGCGGCGCGGGTCAGGAGTGTGTCGGCGTATGAATGTGCAAGCCCCGCGAGCGTCTTCATGCTGCAGGGTGCGACAATCATGCCATCGTGTTTGAAGGAGCCGCTGGCAAGCGGCGCGGTCAGGTCATCAATACTATAGGAGTGATCAGCCAGGGATCTGACTTCCTCCGTACTCAGTCCGGTTTCAATCTCGATGGTTTGAATCCCGGCGGTTGAGGTAATCAGGTGTGTCTCGATTCCGCTCATTTCCGAGAGCACCTGAAGAATCCGCACACCATAGACAGCTCCGGTGGCTCCGGTAATTCCCACGACTAATCTCAAAATTGCCTTCTCCCAAGGGTTATCAACCATTTTGTACTATACTGCAGATTCTTAGCGGGAGTGAAGCAGGTTTGCAATGGATTACGCGTACAGATACGTCGGCCAATCGAGTGTCTACCTGAATGTGACCAACAGATGCACCAATCGCTGTTCTTTTTGCGTGCGGTATAAGACTGACGGACTTGGTGGGGCTGTACTATGGGGGATGGAAGAACCGGATCTGCAAATGCTGCAGGAATCGGTTCTGCGGCTGAGTCATCTGGCCGACGTTCGGGAGTTCATATGGTGCGGTTTCGGGGAGCCGACATTCCGGCTCGAACTCATTAGAGAAGCCGCCCCCTGGTTACGAAGTTACGGAGCTAGGATACGACTCAACACGAATGGCCACGCCTGCCTCATCCATGGCAGGGATGTCATTCCTGAACTTGCGGAGAGTGTGGATGAGGTCTCGGTATCGTTGAACGCGCCCGGCTGCAGCCGCTACGTTGAGGTTTGCCGGCCCGACAGCGAAGGTGCTGTTGGTAACGAGAAACTGTACTGGAAGGCGATGCTGGATTTTCTCAGGCGTGCGCCGTACTGGTTCAAATCAGCACAGGCAAGCGTCGTGAGGTATGCTTTAGCAGAGGAAGAGATAGAGCTTTCAAGATCGCTCGCTCGGTCACTTGGGATACATCATCTCAGAGTGCGATGAAGAACCGCGAAGCTGGAGTACAAAGGTGAGGAAGGTATGGAAGTACAGGAGCTTTCGAAGGTTATTTCCGCGGGCGCCGGACCAATAATCGGAATTTCAGCTTGCGGACTCCTCTGTCTGGCGTTCTACAACCGGCTGACCGCCGTGGTGAACCGGCTGCGGGCATTTCAGCGCGAACGGTTGAAGGCGCAGGAGGAAATCGGCCATCAGCGCTCAAGCGTGCAGCCTGATCAGGTAGCCCTGACAATGTACCAGGAGATGCTGGAGGCCCTTCAGGTCCAGACCGGTCACGTGCTGCGCCGTGCAAGGCTGCTTAGACGCGCGCTCTCCTCACTGCTGTTGACGATCGCGTCGTTTTCGGTCTGTTCGCTTGCGATCGGTCTGAGTGTCCTTTGGCCTGGACTGATTTATCTTGCTGTGCCGTTCTTTGTGGCAGGGCTGGTTCTGCTGATGCTGGGAGTCATTTTCGCAATGATGGAGATGTATCGGGCACTGGCTCCCGTCGAACTGGAAAGCCGTTTCGTCACTGAAATCGTGGAAACGCTCGATCGCCTGACCGGATAAGACGTCCGGCTCTCCACAATCTAATCCATCCGTTATCGGAACCTTCCATCACGCGGGCATTAGAAGTTTTATTGATTAGTGTTTCATAAGTAAGACAATTGTATTGACAAATAGGACAACACTTGCGCGATACTGATGACGTCAATAGAGGGGGATCGGGTCGGGATTTCGAGAGAGACCCCATCCAATCGTCAACGTGAATACAAAGCGGAGGATGAAACAGTGATCAAGAGAGGCGTCATAGCAGCGTTGCGCGGATTCACCGTGCTGGCTGCACTCATGATCGGAGCCACTTCCGTTCTCTCGGCGAACGAGCAAGGAACGAACGGCGACGGTAAATCTCAGCGTCCCAATATTCTGCTTATTATCGGAGACGATATCGGTATCGACGCGACAAGTAACATGTATCCGGGGCTGATTGATGATCTTGTGAAAAAATACGGGCCGTCGGGGCACAATCATCCCCGTTACCGGGAAATTGACGGCCGCCCGGCATCGACCCCCACGCTTGACTCCCTCTCTAGGGCGGGCATGAGGTTCACGCAGGCCTGGACGCAGCCGTTTTGCTCTCCCACGCGGACGTCGATTCTCACCGGGCTCTATTCGGCCAAGACGGGGGTGCTGGATTATACGAACTGGCTGTCACAAAACCACCGCTCCTTCGTTCGGGATCTGAAGGAAAAGGGAGGTTACAGCACTGCGCTGTTCGGCAAGTATCACATGGCCGGTTTGGGCGAATACCCCGGAATGAAGCCCAAAGAAGCCGGATTCGATCTATTTATGGGCAATCTTCACGGCGGTGTCGCGACATATTGGCAATGGGACTATCATATCCAGGACAGCACGGATGCATCTGACAAGTGGCGCGCGGAAAAAGCACCTGTCAGAACGCTTCCGGGTGTTGCGCCAACCACATATGCGCCGGTAGTGAATGCCGCCGACACCATCAAATGGATTACCGAGCAGGAATCGAAGAATCCGGACAAGCCATGGTTTGTCTGGCTCGCGTTCAACCTGTCGCATATCACCGGTAATCAGAAGCCGAATCCGATGATAGTGCCGAACATTGACACGATGGACGAGGTGTCAATCAAGGAAATGAAAGCCTGTGGCGGTACGTTCGGCTCGGCTATCGTCGGATCCTGCTCTTCCGAGGCGCTCATGCGGGCCATGACGAATTCAATGGATACCATAATCGGCAAAGTGCTCGACGTGGTCGACAAACTCGATAAGAACACCTATGTCATGTATCTTGGTGACAATGGGACCTGGATGTTCGGTCCGCAGCGAGAGTTCATCGACAACATGTACATCACCAAACGGGAGCGCAGCAAGGGAACTGTTTATGAAAGCGGTGTGAGGGTCTCGATGGCTGTCCGCGGACCGGGAATCAAGGCGGGATCCCGGAGTGACGAACCGATTCATTGTGTGGATCTATTCTCCACAATCCTGGAACTGGCAGGGCTCGAGGTGCCCAAATCGGTTCCCAACCGGACCGGCGACGGTACCGTCGCTCTCGACGCAGTGTCATTTGCTCCCATCCTCTTCAAGGGCGCCAGCGGCCTGCGTGATCGCGACAAAGGATATCTGCTGGCCGAAACCATCAACCCCGTGAAGAACAATATGCGGCAGGTCGCTGCGCGGAATGCAGTCTACAAGCTCATATGCAATGAAAACGCTGAACCTGCGAGCTGCACATTCTACAACTTGCATGACGACCCGCTGGAAGAATATCCTCTTGCCAAACCTGACAGTTGCAGCGACTACAAGAACGGGACGTTGACCACAACTGATCCGCGCTGGCACTACTGCTATCTGCAGGAGGTTATCGCCGAGCAGTCGTTCCTCGCACAGCCGCAGTTGAAAAGAAAACAACCCGCCCGAAAGTTCCCTTTGAGGAAGCAGTGAAGTTTCAAACGCAGGGGCGGCCGGTTTGACTGACTGTCCCTGCGAATGAGTAGGGGTTGGATTCAAAAAAGGACCTGGTTGTTGAGAGTTGTCAATACACATAGTGGAACTGAGATCGCCACGCTCAGGCTGCCGACGCGCAGTGAGCACTACATCACGGTCCACTCGATGGGTGCTTCACGGGACGTGCTTCGATGCGTTGCGGCAAAAGAGAATGCCTTCATTCTCAGCCAGTCTGTTTTTGCCGGGAATGATCTCTCTTTCGACTCCGTCGGCAGGAATGTCGACTGGCCGCTGATGTGGCTTCGGAGCACTGCACGTACAAACGGTGTTTCCTCGAGTCAGGCTGTAGCGATATCCGGAACCGTCCCTGTGCCGGTTCTTTCCGATGGACGTCATATAGGATTCATCTATGAAGACAACCATGCCCGCTATTGCCGTTTACACGGGCTGGTTCCGAGCGATCTGAGTTCCGCGCGTGGCGAGCAAGCCCAGTCAGTCTTTGAAACCGCAGCCGCCGTTCTGGCGCGCAGCGGCTTCAGATTCACGGATACCGTGCGCACGTGGATCTATCTTGACCATCTGCTGGAGTGGTATGACGAGTTCAATGCTGTTCGCACCTCCTTTTTCGAAAAGGTCGGCGTATTGGATCATATGATTCCCGCCAGCACGGGAGTCGGTACCGGCAATCAGTCTGGTGCGGCCATCACGATGGCAGTTCTTGCAGTTCAGCCGAAGAGCCCTGAATGCACGGTTCAGACCGTCTCTTCGCCTCTTCAGAATTCCGCCCTGGAGTACCGGAGTGCTTTCAGCCGTGCCATTGAAATCTCAAGTCCTACGCATCGCAATCTGATTATCTCCGGGACCGCAAGCATTGGGCTCGATGGGAGTACTGTTCATCGTGATGATCCGGAAAAACAGATCAGGCTGACGATGAAGACTGTTGAAGCCATTCTCGAATCGCGGCAGATGAAGTGGAATGACCTCTGCCGTGGGATAGCTTACTTCAAAGATATGGCTTATTTTCCCATTTTCAGACGAATTCTAACCGAACTCAACATTCCGCGTTTTCCCATAGAAGCGACATGTGCTGACATATGCCGCCAGAATCTCTTGTTCGAAATTGAAGTTGATGCCGCGCGAACCCGTTTTTCACAAGAACAGTACAGTTAGACCCGCCCAAACATAATCAGCTGGCGAAAATTAAAGGCATCCCAAGATGAAAACTGTCTAAAAACCGAGACAATAGTCTTGACATAGCAGACAATGCTGCTTGATACTCTCGCCATGTCGAGTGTTCCCCTATTGAATCCAGGTTGATCGCATTACCAAAGGGGTTGACGAAATGGGTTATCAACGGATGTGCCGAAAGGAGGCTTGCGATGCTATGTAATCAACTCTTCCCGATCCTCTTACTGGACGCTTTGCGCCCAGTGAGAGGATCGACAGTCCCAGTTATTGCGAAAGTCTTATGGAAAACCAAATCTGCTGCCGGGATACTGTTGCTCTTTCTGATCTGTTCCGTTCAGGCATTCAGTCAGTCAAGTAACGCCAGTTTGAGCGGAATCGTCATGGACGAAACAGGAGGAGTCATGCCGGGCGTTTCGGTGACGGCGACAAATACCGCTACCGGAATCGTAGATACAGTGATAAGCAACAGTGCCGGCGTCTACAATTTCCCGAGCCTGCTGCCCGGCGTTTACAAAGTCAGCGCCGAACAACCCGGATTTCAGACAAAGACATTCACGGAGGTAAAACTCGGGAATGCCGCTCAGGTACAGCTGAATTTCGAATTGCAGATCGCAGGCCTGTCAACAGCCGTGGAAGTCAGTGTCGCTGCCGAGAGCCTGTTGCTGGAATCGAGTTCATCCACAGGTGATGTGCTCGCCGAAAACGTTGTGCAGGAGTTGCCGCAGGTAAACAGTGATGCACTGGACCTGATCAGGGTCATGTCAGGGTACATTCCGACTGACGGAAACCCCGTCACGGGTGCCGAGAATACCACCATCGGCGGCGTCAGCGTAGGCAATCTCAATCTGCAACGCGACGGCGTCAGCATTAGCGACGTACGGACTCGGTCCGGCGTCCATTCGCCCACGCGGATCAATCCTGACATGGTCGGTGAGTTCCGCATGATTCTTTCTCCAGTCGACGCCGAAATGGGGCGTGGGAATGCCCAAATTCAGGTGCTGACCAAATCCGGAACAAACGCATTTCACGGCAGCGCCGTCTGGGATGTTCAGAATTCCGCGTTAGACTCCAATCAATGGGAGAACAACCGCAGCGCAATTGTTCCTCCCTGGCGAAATCTACATCAATACACGTTGAGTCTCGGCGGGCCGATTATAAAGAACAAGACGTTTTTCTTCGTATTGTGGAACGGCCAGATAGCCCGTGTCCGTGACAGCGTAAATCCGCTGGTGTTAACCCCTTGCGCGAGAAAAGGCATTTTCCGGTACTACGACAACTGGAACAACGGCCGTTACGCGCAGGTTACCAACGTTGCAGGCAACACGCCCATAACCGCGGTCGTGGATTTTGCGGGCAATCCGGTGGCACCGGCAACTAATCCAGACGGTACTGAGCATAACGGAATTCTCCGCTATGCCAGTGTGTTCGGGCCTCTGGTGAGAACGCCGCAAACACCTGACTGCTCCGATTTCAACCCCGCAACCGACGTCGCACCGAATGCAGCATGGGATCCTTATCGTATTGGGATGGATTCTACCGGGTTTATCGAACAGTTTCTCGCCCTCATGCCTCCAGCGACCAGCTACGAGTCTATCGGCGACGGTCTCAATACAGCCGGCGGGCGCTGGACACGGGGGGTGCGCGGCGCCGACAACAATCTGGGAATCGGCGAGGATAACCAGAGAAAGCAGATCAACCTGAAGATAGATCACGTCTTCAATTCCAAACACAGGATAGGGGGATCCTGGAGTTTTGAACAGGGTTGGGCCGACAACAACTACGCTGTCTGGCCGAACGGCTGGGGCGGGCGGACCGAGCGACAACCCCAAGTTCTGACGGTCAATTTCACATCAACCCTGTCACCAACTCTTCTCAACGAAGCACGATTCGGAATGTCGCGAACAGGAACGAATGGGTTCTTTCCGCTTGAGAATCCTGAAACACGTCAGGAGTTGCTTCAGCAGCTACCTGAGCTCAATGGCCTTCCGGTCGTGGTGAGTCCCGGGACTGGAGGAGCTGCCTTTACAGTCGCATCGAGCAATTTCTTTGGCGGCCGTGGCGGCCTCCTCGGATGGACCAACCGGGATATCAGTCCGAGATGGACTTACGCAGATACTCTGACCTGGACCAAGGGCAAACATGTGTTCAAAACCGGGGCAGAAGTGCGGCTCAACAGATCGAAGGCTGCGGTATACGGTACAAACTGGGGAATGAACGTGACCCCCTATGCTGTAGGTGGCAATGCGCAGGGGCTTGCCGTGCAGGGAATCAACGGCACGAACATGCCAGGACTTGCCGGTACCGCGACTGCTGGAAACCAGTTGCTGATGGCGAACCTTCTGACTTTTCTTTCGGGTTCCATTGGTTCAGTCAGTCAGCTGTATTTCCTCAACTCTGCTGATGACGTGACCTCGTGGAATGATCCCCTGACCGAGAAGGAGAAGATTCGCGATCTGCACAAGAATGAGTTTGCCGCATTCTTCAAAGACGACTGGAAGGTGCACGAGAACCTGACGCTCAACCTCGGCCTCCGGTACGAGTACTATGGCGTTCCCTTTCTGAAATCGGGTCTTACTGCAGGGCTCAAGGGGGGAGGCAATGCAATGTTTGGAATTTCGGGGAGAAGCTTGGAAGAAGCTTTTTGGAACCCCGGAGTCCGAGCTGATCTGACGGAGTTGGTTTTTATCGGTCCGGACTCGCCCAATCCAGACCAGAGGATCTATTCTCGCGACTTGAACAATTTTGGTCCCGCGGTCGGCTTTTCCTGGCAGGTGCCATGGTTCGGAAAGGGGAAAACGACCTTGCGTGGCGGATATCAGATAAGCTATACGGGAGGAGACCAGGCAGGGACAATCGAAACCATAATCGGAAACCCTCCCGGAAGCACGAACTCTATCACATACAGGCCTAACAACACCTACCTTGATTTGGCCAGTCTTTCGAGTGTGATTCCGGTGCCCCCAACCGCCGATCCGATGACTCCGGTTCCGGTTACCGACAGGACACAAAATCTCTCCGTATACGACCCGAACTTCGTCAGCCCATATATCCAGAACCTGACGCTGGCGCTGACTCGAAATGTCGGATCCAAGCTGACCGTCGATGTGCGCTATATCGGTACATTAACACGGAAGAATGTCAGCACTCAGAATATCAATCTGCCGAACTTTCTGACAAACGGGCTGCTTGAAGCGTTCGATGCCGCTCGGATGGGCGATGACGCGAATCCTGCAACTCAGTTGCTTGACCAGATCTTTGCTCCTGTGAGGGGCGCCAGAAGCGGTGCGGAGTTTCTGCGGACGTCTGCTCGGTTTTCCGGAGGCGTACAGCTTCGACAGATGCTGGCCAACGGGAACTACTCGGGGCTTGCTACCGCTCTCAGCGATTGGGCGAATCCTAATGCCGGTGCAGGGGTTACTGAAAACGGCTGGTTGCTCAGAACCGCAGGATTACCGGAAAACTTCGTTGTCACGAATCCGCAGTTCAACGCCGTCAACGTTCGCACCAATGGAGGTTCGGCCAATTATCACTCGATGCAAGTGCAGGTCACGCTCAGGCCAGTTTCGGGCGTCAGTTTCCGGTCCTCTTACACCTTGAGCAAGAATCTGGGCAACCCGGGGAGCACCCCCACTGATCCGCGGAATCGAGCGTGGGATTACACTGTACTGGGAAGCGATCGCCGGCACGTATTTACGTCCTACGGAACTTTCGATCTCCCGGTAGGGCCAAACCGGCTGTTCTTCAATCGGGCATCCGGGACGTTGGCGCGAATCCTTGAGGGTTGGCAGGCCAGCTGGATCGTAAACGTCAGGAGTGGCAGCCCGGCAAACGTCACAGCTCAGAGTACTCTTTACGGTACCGGTGTGCCGGATCAGGTCGGTCCCTTCCCCTTTGATCAGATCGGGGTTTACTGGGAGCCCGGGGCCTATGAGGGCAACTACTTCGGCAACTATTTTCAATATGTCGATGATCCTCAGTGCTCTATGGTCTCCGCCGAACTCGCCAACTTCTGCACCCTTCAGGCAGTTGCGGATCCTGAGGGCAACATCATTCTTCAGAATCCCATGCCGGGAACTCTGGGGTCTTTCGGACAGAACAGATTCTACGGTCCAGGGGCTTGGGGCGCGGATATGGCTCTCACGAAATCGATCAAAATCGGTGAATCGAAGAGTTTCCAAATACGCGTAGATGCGACGAACATATTCAATCATCCGCAGCCGGCGGGAAGTGTGGGGACGGCGAGCACACGTATTTCTTTCGCCAATCCACCAGTCCTGAACATAAATGGGAGAAATCCGTTCGGCCATCTGGGCTCTAAAGTTGGAAGGCGTGAGTTCCAATTGCGTGCCCGATTCAGCTTCTAGACTCTTGAGGGTCTCATGCGTCGCGCGTGAGGCCCTCGTTGATCCGGAGTGAAGGCTTGCCGGGAAGATGATTGTCCCTGGCATCTTCCTAGCCGCGCCGCCGTTCCGTTTGGACCGGGATGGCGGCTCAAAGCCGGTGTGCCGCTGCTCCCGTAATAGTCAATTTATTCATGCAGGCATCAGAACCGCAGGATAAGATGGAATTCTGTTTTGAAAAGCACAGTTCAATCTCGATAACGAATCAAATACAGGATCAGATAAAGATCGCCGTATCCATGGGCATACTGCGCGAAGGTGACGTCCTTCCGTCGATTCGCGATGTCGAGAAACAAACCGGCATAAATCGGAACCAGATACACAAAGCCTACCTAGCGCTAAGGCGCTCAGGGCTGCTGACGCTGATTCGGGGAAAAGGGACGGTTGTTGCCACAGCTACGGCTTCTCCTGGGATGATGCACCGAAACTGCGTGAAGCTGGCGAACGAGATCGTCGTAAAATCCCGTAGCTGGGGCATGGCCCCGACAGCTTTTGCGAGATTTCTGAATCAGCATGCCCAGGAAAATGAGCGTCAAGATCCCTTTCTCATTTTCGTTGATACTCACGAAGAAGCAGCCGCTGAAATGGCCGATGAAATCTCCCGCCTATGGCAGGTTCCCGTCACCGGGATTTCCTGCAACCAGGTGGAGGGTACGCTAAAACGAAGTTCTGCGAAAAGGAAGCTTCTCGTCAGCCAGTTCTTATATGAGAAGGTCCAGTCTCTGGCCTCCAGGAAGAAGGCGGAAGTCATTGCCGTGACGGTTCGATTCTCTGAGCAGACAACCGCGATGCTCGATAAGATTGAAGCAGGTTCTTCTGTCGTGTACATACATGTACCACAACCCGGTCACAGGGTTCGATTCATCACTGCTCACCTCTGCAGGTTTATGGAACCACGAGGTATAGTCGTTTCTTCGTCTCCCGTACATGATATGGAGAGCATCAGAAAGCTGGTGAACAGTTCGGAGTACGACTGGTACCTGATTGGTCCAGCGGTCAGAGGAGATGTACCGGTCGATATCCGATTGCATTCCCGCGTTCTGCAGATACAACCTCAGATCGATCCGGCTTCATTGGCGGTCGCGCGGGTTAAGGCTGGCGTGATCATTTGAGTGAGACAAACGATCACGCCTTAACACGCAGTCGTCTTACAGCTTCTCAACCATAGCGTAGAACGCTCCGCATAGATTTGCGCCGTCGGCATCGGCGAACCAACCCTGCAGTCTGTTCTTGCCCTGCTGTAATTCCACGGTAAAGACCACACCGAGTTCTTCCGGCTTCGTCGACACCTGTTGGGCCTTGCCATTGACTTCCAGAACCGCCTTATGTGCAGGGATGAGCCTGAATTTGTGCGTTAGAGGCCTTCCCGTGATCGTAACTCGAGGTCCTTCCGACCCTATCGGCTTATTTGTATGGAAAGGCCAGCGACGAAGTTCGATCCGGTACTTGCCCGCTGTTTCCGCCTGAGCAGTCCAGCAGCCGCCACGCGGACCGCCAACCGCCTGTGAAACGAAATTGATGTTGTCGCAATCGACTTCCCACCAATCTATGCTGGTCAACAATACCGGATTCGCATTTTTCGAGCCAACGATTACAGGAATCGGCTCGTTGAGCGCGGGATCCAGTTTAGCCCACCACTCGTCATAGAAAGCTTTCATGCGTTTGACTATTTCAGGGTGTTGCGCAGACACGTCGTTCTTCTGACTGCGATCGTTGGCGATATCGTACAGCTCGGATCCCTTCTGAAGCCGCCATTGATTCCAGATGACTGCGCAATCGTATTTCTCGGCACGTTTCCGAAGTGCGTATTGAACAACGAACATGCGATCCTTGATCTTCTTCTTGTTCATGAGAGGAACCAGACTGATTCCGTCAAAGACGGCTCTTTGGGACGACAGATTGCAGAGGTCCAGCAATGTCGGGAGCAGGTCCTGTACCTGTGTCGGCGTAGCTACCTCAAAAGCGTCGAATCCGCCATTAGGCCAGCGAATGAAGCAAGGTACCCTGTGGCCGCCCTCATAATGTGATGCTTTGGAATCGCGTAACCCAGCGTTGAAGACGCGCTGTCCAACGGTGCCGCCGTTGTCCGAAAGAAACACAAGAATAGTATCTTTGTACAATCCGCTTTTCTTGAGCCATTGATCCAGCCGTCCAATATTATCGTCCAGATTGGCGATCATCGCAAAGAAGGCGGCCGGACCGGGACCGGTTTTGTCCTTATACAGATCCGCGTATTCTTGAGGCGGCCACAGCGGCATGTGAGGTACGTTGGTTGGCAGGTACACAAAGAACGGTTTGTCTCTCTGTTTGTCCATCCACGCGATCGCTTCCTGGAACCAGAGATCGGTGCAGTAGACGGAAGCCCGTTTCTCCTCGGTGCCGTCAAGGTACCGCGGTGTGGAGTAGTCATTATCAAATTCGATTTCGGACTGCAACCCCCAGCCTTTGAACCACACGCACTTGTCAAACCCTCTGTCCATGGGACGATCGGGATAGGTGTGGCCGAGGTGCCATTTTCCGAACAGACCGGTCGCGTAACCGTTCTGCCGGAACAGATCGGCCATTGTGGGCACGTCCCTGCGCATGATAGTGCGTCCGGCAGTCACGGCACAGGCCTGATTATGCAGAGCATCAAGTCCTGTCATCAACTGGCCGCGCGTGGGAGTACAGACAGGAGTGACGTGGAAATCGGTGAAGCGGACGCTCTCCGACCCGAGTCTGTCGATATTGGGGGTCTTTAAGATCGGGTTCCCTGTGCATGACAGATCTCCGTATCCCTGGTCATCGGTAAGGATGACGATTACGTTGGGTTTTTTGGGGGAGGCTGCACCGGTATACAATGACGCAGTGCTCAGGGCGGCTGCGCTGAAAGCTGCTTGTTTCAGAAACCTTCGCCTTTTCATAATAATCCTCTCTTCGCGAGCTCGTTGATAAGTCACACGTGAAAACACGGGTGCGTCACCGAAGCCTTTGATGCCTGACGCGTTCTCGCTCCGATCGACCGGAGCGAGAACGCCCATAAGTGCAGAATGCTGCAAGGATAGGGAATATGAGCGCGGCAGTCAAGACAAATGTCTTAGTATAAAGACACATTTGCGCGTCGCGATCCTCCGTGGGAACTTTACCGGTACCTGCACTGGTGTTGTCAGATGGGCGGCGCGAATTCCGAAAGAGGCTGTGAAGCGACCTTCCAACCGTCGTTACTTCCTCAGGGCGCGGCGGAGAATTTTCCCCTGGGGAGTCTTGGGGAGATCGGCGACGATATTGACAGTCTTAGGAACTTTGTAGTGCGCCAGCCTTTCTTTGCAGAACGCGATAAGGTCACGTTCATCTGCAGTCGTACCCGGTTTGAGGGTTACAAATGCGGTGACTGCTTCACCGTATTCGTCGTGAGGCAGTCCCACGACCCCACACTCGTTAACGGCCTGATGCTGATGCAGAAGATCCTCTACCTCTTTCGGATAGACGTTCTCGCCTCCCGTTATGATGATGTCCTTGATACGGTCGACGATGTAGAGATAGCCGTCTTCATCGAAGACTCCGACGTCGCCCGAGTGCAGCCATCCGCCTCGGAGCGCAGTTACAGTCTCGTCCGGCTGCCCGAAGTAGCCCTTCATGATATTGGGGCCCCTGATGATGATTTCCCCCTGCTCTCCCGGTGCAAGCTGGTTATCGGCGGCGTCGACTACTCTGACTTCCACGATTCCTGCAGGCATGCCTATTGAGCCGATCTTGTGGCGAAACAGGTGGTTGAACGTCACACATGATGCCGCTTCCGTCATACCGTAGGCTTCATGGATCAGGATGCCGAACGCGTCGATCCATCTGCGCACGATTTCAGCCGGCATGCTCGTTCCCCCGGAAAAAACATAGCGCAGACTCTTGAGATGCTTCCTCGATTCGGGATTATTCAGGAAGCGGATGAAAATCGTCGGGACTGCGTAGAACCTGGTCACCTCATACTCGGTGACGGCGGCAACAACCTTGTCCATGTCGAATCCGGAAAACAGGACGAGTGTGGCGCAGGAAGAGAAATACGTGTGCATGATATGGCATTGAGCAAAAACGTGGTTGAGCGGCATGAAGCACACTCCCACGTCTTCGGGGGTTATGCGTTCATGATATGCAACGTTCTGCGCACTGTAGAGCAGATTCCTGTGCGTCAGCATTGCGCCTTTTGGGGAACCGGTTGTTCCGCCCGTATACAGAATTGCAGCTGTATCATCGCCCGTTGTGCGCACCACGGGCAGGATTCCCCTGCAGGCTTCTCCGCGAAGGATTGACTGGAGCTCGCGCTCACTTTCGATGGAAATGACTTGCCGCACCTGCGGAATCGTCATGGGTGGAGGGATTTGCGGAACAAGGGACTCGGTTGTGATAACGACTGAAGAACGCGAATCGTTGATGACCTGTTTGGCTTCGTCCTTCTTGTAGGCTGCTGGAACACAGACCGAGACGGCTCCCAGTCGTGCGGACGCATAGTACAACAGTATCCACTCGGGCCGGTTTGCCATAAAAAGTGCGACCCGATCTCCCTGTTGCACTCCCGAGCGGGCAAGGTAGATGACCAGGTTGTCTATGAGGCTATTCATCTGCCCGTAGGTGTAGCTTTCGTTTTCAAAAATCAGTGCTGTTTTTTCTGCATAGTGGAGCACGGCCCTCGAAAAGGAAT